>JAAWGY010000079.1 GCA_022795575.1 Angelakisella sp.
ACGCAGGAAGCCTTGATGGCTTTCAAGTTTTTGGGACAAAGGCAGCTGGGAAAGCTGCCGTCCAGATGGGTGTCGACAATTTTGATGGTTGCTATAAGTATAGGGCCCGTTTGTGGAGTTTGTCAAGACTTCCCCCAAACGGGCCGCAAAAATCGTCACAACCGCCAACCGGTGGGGCGGTTTCTTGTGGATTATTCTGGCAGCAGCGAAAGGATCACCCCGTTGGAGACCAGAAAGCCCGCCTCGGTAAGGGCCACCACCCCGTCCCGGACGGTCAGCAAGCCCGCCTCTTTCAGGGGCGCCGCCCGGCGGAGGATGGCGGCTCCCTCCTCCCCCAGCCCCCGGGTGTCCAGCCCCCGGGCCAGGCGCAGGGAGAGCATCACCTGCTCCAGCAGCCCCCCGGCGGGGCCCTGGTCCTCCACCTCCCGCCAGGGGTCCTCCGACGCCAAAAACCAGCCCAGGTCGGGGGGCATCCGGTACCGCCGCCCCCCGTGGCAGGAGGCGGCGGAGGGGCCCAGGCCCAGGTAATCCCGGCCCTGCCAGTACCCCAGGTTGTGGCGGCTTTCATACCCCGGCCGGGCAAAGTTGGAGATCTCGTAGTGCCGGTACCCCCGCTCCCGCAGGGTGCGGCAGGCGGCCAGGTAGAGCTCCGCCGTCTCGTCCTCCCCGGGGCAGCGCTCCGCCATCCCATCCCGGGCAAAGGGGGTGCCGGGCTCCACCTTCAGGAGGTAGGCGGAGATATGCTCCGGCCCCAGGCCGGCCCCGTATTCCGCCAGGGCGGCGGCCTGTTGGGGGGTCTGGCCGGGGGTGGCCAGCATCAGGTCCACCGAAAGGTTGGCAAAGCCCGCCTGGCGGGCCATGGCCACCCCCCGGGCGCTCTCCTCCGCCGTGTGGCGGCGGCCCAGCAGCCGCAGCCCCGCCGGGTCCCCGGCCTGGAGCCCCAGGGAAAGGCGGTTGAAGCCGCCGGCCCGGAGCTCCCGGAGCAGGCTCAGGGAGAGGTCGCCGGGGTTGGCCTCCAGGGTGATCTCGCAGTCCGCCGTCAGGGGGTACCGCCGGTCCGCCGCCTTTAGCACCGCCAGCAGCCCCCGGCCCAGGAGGTAGGGGGTGCCCCCGCCAAAATAGAGGGTGGCGGCGGAGGTCCCCGCCGGGGCGGGGGCGGTGTCCAAGGCCCGGACCAGGGCGGCGGTGTAGTCCTCCCGGCGGGAGAGGCTGGTGGTGGAATAAAAATCGCAGTAGGGGCAGCGGCTTTTGCAGAAGGGGACGTGGAAATAAAGGCCAAGGCTCACTTCTTCCGCCTCCAGGGCCACCGGCCGGTGGCCTCCGCCTCGGCCTCCTCCGGCTCCTCGTTCAGGTGGAGGGCCTCCAGCAGGTCGTGGGTGGCGGACTCGCTGACCAGCACCAGCACCCGGTCCCCCCCTTGCAGCTTGGTGGGGCCTCGGGGGATGATAAGCTCCCCGGCCCGTGACACCGAGATGAGGACGCACTCGGCGGGGAGGCGCAGGTCCTTGACCGCTTCCCCGGCCAGGGGGCTGTCCTCCGGCAGGATGAACTGGCTGATGGTGGCCTCCCCCCGGTTCAGGGAGATGAGGGCCTGGATGGCGGAGGCGTCCACCTCCCGCTCCAGTGTCTGTGCCAGAATATCGGTGCTGGAGACGGGCACATCCACCCCCAGCCGCTTCATCACCTCCAGGTTGCCGGGGTCGTTTACCCGGCTGAGGGTACGCTTTACCCCAAAAACCCGCCGGGCGGTCTGGCAGGCGATCAGGTTGGTCTGGTCCGCCCCGGTGGCGGTGACGATGGCGTCCGCCCCCTGGGCGCCGGCGGCCCGGAGGGTATCCGCCATGCTGCCGTCCCCGCAGGTGACGGGGATGCCCAGCTCGTCGGCTGTGCGGCGGCAGCCTGCCGGATCGTTTTCGATGACCAGGGGCTGGTGGCCATGGCGCAGCAGCGTCTTGGCAAGGTAAAAGCCCACCTTGCCGGCCCCGACAACAACAACTTTCATATCAATTCTCCCCCTTATACCGTCCGGGCGCAGAGGATGCGGTCCCCCTTTTTGAGGCGGCAGTTGGCGGCGGCCTCCCGCAGCAGCACGGCGCCATCCTGGCGCAGCAGGCCCACGATGGTCTCCTCCCGGCCATGGACCACCTGGTCCACGGTTTTGCCCCGGTACTGGGGCGGCACCGAAAGGGCGGCCAGGCTGAGGGTGGCGTTACCGAAGACAACCCGGGCGCTGTCCCGGTCGGCCTCGCTGATGATCTGCTGGATGAGGTCCACGGTGAGGTTGGTGGGGCAGACGGTATGGAGGCCCTCCTGCTCGTAGATATCCTGGCGGGCGGGGTCGTACAGGCGGGTAAGGACCTTGGGCACCCGGAAGATCTCCTTGGCGATTTGGGCCACCATCAGGTTGGTGTTATCGTCCCCGGTAACTGCTGCCACCAGCTGGCACTCCTCGATGCCTGCCCGGCGCAGCACCGACATATCGGTGGGTTCTCCGGCCAGGCGGAAGCCGGGGAAGGCGTCCTCCAGGAGGGTAAAGCTATCCGGGGAGAGGTCCACGACGGAGAGGTCATGGCCCTCCTTATACAAAGCGTTGGCCAGCCCGGCGCCAACTCTACCACAACCAGCGATGAGAATATTCAAACCGGCACCCCCTGTTACAGATGTTTTTTCCTATTATAGCACAACAGGAGGAAATGCTCCAGAGGAGTTTTGCGGGGGGAGTTACGATGTTGCCTGGCCATTAGAGGCCCGCAGGGCGGTAAAAGTTTCTGTCAAGCCTTTTCAAAGGCTTGCGGGTCCAGGGCAGGGCCCTGGACCCACGGCCCGGTAGCCCCGGCAGGCACAACCTGTGGGACAGGCTTTCAGTCCTTGCACACCGTCAACCTTAACTACCGCTTCGCCCCCAGCTTATTCTCCGTCCCCGCCAGCAGCCGCCGTATATTGCTCCGATGCGCCCATACCACCAGCGCCGCCATCAAAAACGGACAGATGACGTAAGGATTGGTCAGCCAAGGCCCCGTATCCCCCATCACCCAGATCATCGCCAGCGGATAAAGTACTGCCACCGTCACCGACCCCAGCGATACATAGCGGCTGAAAAAGATCACCGCCCCAAATACCACCGCCAATCCCCCAAATACCGGCGCGCAGGTAAAAAGCAGCACCCCCGCCGCAGTGGCAACCCCCTTTCCCCCACGGAAGCCGAAGTAGAGCGGGAACATATGCCCCACCACCGCAAAAAGCCCCGCAAGGTAAGCCGCCTCCGGCCCCGCCAGCAGCACCCCCAGCCACGCAGCCAGCATCCCCTTGGCCGCATCCCCCAGCAGCACCAGCGCCGCAGAAAGCTTGCCGTAGGTGCGCAGCGTGTTGGTCATCCCCGCGTTGCCGCTGCCGTGGCGGCGGATGTCGTCCTGGTACCGCACCCGGCTGAGGATGATGGAAAAGCTGATGCTCCCCAACAGGTAGCCCAGCAGAATAGATAGCAGCAGCTTGATTGGTTCACTCATCGTTGTACCTCCCTTCCCCCGCAGGGGGCAAAGAGCTCTGCCAGCTCCCCCTCCCCGGTGGTGGCGTATCCCTCCGGCAAGGGCAGCGGGGGCGGCGCGGCAAAGCGGTAACGCCGGGCCCCGGCCTCGTAAAGGGGGTGGAGCGCCGCCCGCAGCAGCCCGTCCGCCAAGGCGGCGTCCTCCGCCTCTGCCCATAGGATGAGGCAGGGCTCCCCCCCTGCGGCAAGACACCTGCCCAGTACGGTCTCCCCCTGGGCGGCGGTCCAGCCGGTCAGCTCCGCCCCGGGGGGCGGCGTGATCTGCTTTTCGTCGCAAAGGCCGGCCAGCTCCCCCGCCGGAATCGGCAGGATCTGGATCATCGCCCCTTCCCTCCCTTGGCTCCGGTCCTGGCCCCGCCTGCCCCCTTCGGCCCCTTGGGGCCGGGCCTGCTCCCCCGGGTGGAGGCAGGCCGGGGGGAGCGCTTCTCCTCCTCCAGGCGGAACCGCAGCCCGCCGGAGCGGTCCCGTGTCATGCCGTCGGGATCCCGCCGGGGGACAGACGGCTTTTTGGCGGTGGGGCGGGCCCCGGCTTGCTTACCGGGACGCCGGGGCTCCTGAGGCTGGGCGGCGGCCCCGCCGCTGGCGTTGCGCAGGGCGATCAGCTCGCTTTTCTTCAGCTCCCGCCACTGCCCCGGCGGCAGCATCCCCAGCCGGAGCGGCCCCACAGCGGTACGCTTCAGCCGGGCCACAGTAAGCCCCAGCGCCTCGCACATCCGGCGCACCTGCCGGTTCTTGCCCTGGGCGATGGTGATCTGCACCACCGCACGGTCCGGATACTTTTCCAGCACCAGCACGGTGGCGGGGGCGGTGATCTCCGGCTTGTCCGCCTCGCCGATGTCCACCCCGGCTGCCAATGCGGTGCACTGGTCCTCGGTGATGCCGGGGCGGATGGTGACACGGTAGGTTTTGGTGATATGATGGCTGGGGTGCATGATGAGGTTGGCAAACTGCCCGTCGTTGGTCATCAGCAGCAGCCCCTCGCTGTCCCGGTCCAGCCGGCCCACGGGATAGATTCGGGTATCCAGCCCCTCCACCAGCTGGGTGACGCAGCGCCGGCCCAGCTCGTCGCTGGTGGTGGTGACATAGCCCCGGGGCTTGTGGAGCATCAGGTAGAGGAGCTCCTTTTTCTCCTGGAGGCGAACCCGCTGGCCGTCGATGGCGATGACATCGGCGGGGGTGACAGGATGGCCCGGGTCGGCGGGCCGGCCGTTTACGGTGATTCGGCCCGCCCGGATATATTCCTCCGTCTTGCGGCGGGAAAGGATTCCGTGGTCGCTTAGGAGCTTTTGGATGCGGATGGGTTTGGGCATGGGGGGATAACCTCCTTGGTTGTGATATCCGCGGGGATCTCCGCCGCGGAATGCGCAAAACTCCCTGCCGGACCGCTCCATCGCCCCCTCGGCGGGGCGCGGCGGACCCCCGGCGGAGGGACGGCAAAGGGGACAGCCGGGAAAAACCGGCGGCTGCTCCCCTTCTATTATAACGATTTCCCCTGCTTTTACAATATCTTCCTACCCCATGTCCCGGATTTTCTTCCCTATCCCTTGGAGCCATCCCCCAAAGCCCTTTTTCTCCGGCGGTGGCAGCGCCGGCACGGTGGCGGCAGCGGCTAAGGGGGATTCCGCTACCGGCCTTCCGTCCTGGTAGTAGACGATTCTGCCCACTACATCCCCCTCCGAAATGGGGGCGTAGCCAAAGCTGGGGGCGAAGATTGCCTCGGTAATGGTGCTGGCCTCCCCCTTTAGCGCCACCATGGCGGGGGGCTCGGTCTGTACCAGAGGCACCGATGCCGCGGTACCTCCGGTGACAGGCAGCAGCAGCTCCCCCGCCGGGGAAAGCTGCCGCCGCTCCAGCAGGGGGAAGTACCGCTGGTACAGCGCCATGTGGGTGTTCCAATCGTCCCCGCAGCCCAGGGTGACGACAATCAGGGTAACATCGTCCCGCCGGGCGGCAGAGACCAGACACCGCCCCGCCGTTTTGGTAAACCCGGTCTTGATGCCGATGGCCTCCGGGAAGAGGCTCAGCAGCCGGTTGTGGTTCAGAAGGCTGCGCTGGTAGGGCGGGTTGCCAAAGGTGAGGGAAAGGCGCTTGGATGCCGCCATCCGGGCAAACTCCGGGTTTTGCAGCGCCGCCCGTCCCAGCAGGGCCATGTCGTAGGCGGTGGAGTAGTGCTCCTCGGCGTCCAGCCCGGAGGGGGTGACAAAATGGGTGTTTGCCATCCCCAGCTCCCCCGCCCGGCGGTTCATCAGCTGGGCAAAGGCGGCCGCGTCCCCGGCAATCCGCACCGCTGCCGCCCCTGCCGCGTCATTGCCGCTGGCGGTAAGCATCCCCCCCGCCAACGCCCGGAGGGTGACGGTGTCCCCCTCCGCCAGCCCCATGGAGGACCCCTCCACCCGGATGGCCTCCGGATCCACGATAAACTCCTGGTCCAGCTCCGGCTGCTCCAGCGTCAGTAGTGCGGTCATGATTTTGGTGGTGCTGGCCATCGGCAGGCGCTTGTGGGCCTCCTGGGCAAACAGCAGCCGCCCGCTCTCCGCCTCCATCACCACCGCCCCCCGGGCCCCCACCTGGTACGATTCCCCAGTGGCCAGACACTGGGCCCGCCCGGTCCGGGCGCCCCCTGCCGCTACCATCACTGCCAGCGCCAGCGCCAGCAATCCCTTTGCTGCCTTCACAGCCATCCCCCCGTCCTTTTGTTTGGTACATATATATGGGGGGTGTCCCGGTTTTTTTCCACAGGGGCGGCGGGGGTGGACTTGCAGGTTTATAGCTATGTTTGGTTGTAGGACGGGCGCATTTGGGCAGACGGGCCCCAAAAGCTTTTCCCCTTCGCCAAAAAACGCCAGGAAACAAACCAAGGACAATTCCACCTTCCCACGCAACCTTTGTGACTATTGACATAACCTAACACCGTACGTTACAATAAATATGTATAGCCTAATCCTGTTCCAAAAATGGAGGGCGGAAAGGAAGCCGCCGTAGGCCCGTGTGGCGGAGAAAAGCATGGGGCACGGCCCGCATTGAGGGAGCATACCATGAAAAAGAAAGTTCTTGTCGTGGATGATTCGGAGCTGGTCTACCAGGAGCTGCGGTACCATTTGGGGCGTTGCGGACGGTACGAGGCCGCCTACTATTGCCCCGACGCCAGCCGCCTGGTGGAGCTTTACGAGGAACACCGCCCCGACTTGGTGGCGGTGGATGTGGTGATGCCGGGTATCGATGGCATCCAGGCGGCCAAAAAGCTGCTGGCCAAGCACCCGGAGGCCCGGGTGGTCATCATTACCTCGATGGTTTACACCGAGATTATGGAGGAGGCCGAGGCGGCGGGGGCCCGGGGCTTTCTGCCCAAGCCCTTCAGCCCCCAGCAGATCATCCGGACCTTTGACGTTGCCTGCCAGCTGGCCCCGGCGGTAAGCGGAGCGGCGGCGTTAGCGATGCCGGGATAGAAGAATGGCGGGACCTATCCGCAAGGGGTCAGGTCCTGTGCCAGCCGGAAAGAAAGTGAGGGCGTGAGATGGGCCTGTGGGACAAGAAGAACCGGGAGGATCCGGAGGAGAGCGGCAAACGATCGATGCTGTACAGCCTGTGGTACCGGATGAAGGCGATGTGGGAAAAGGAGGTATCCGAGCCGGAGGCCCCGGCAGAGGGGGAGGGGGCGGCGGAAGCCCCCGCCGAGGACGCCCCGCCCCCGCCGCCCCCCACCCCCTTTGAAAAGCTGGTGGCGCCGGAGGACATTATGGGCTACTATCTGCTGTACTGCCAGGATTTGGAGCAGGACGCCAGCAAGGTGCTGATTGAGGACTTCTGCGCCCACCCCCTGCCCGAGATGTCGATGATGAAGCAGGCCTTCTCCCAAATCGACGCCAAATCCAAAATAGCGGTAAAGGCCCACGAAAAGGCCACCAAGCTGGCGCTGGAAAAGGCGGGGGAATATATCGCCGATATGATCACCGAGGAGAGCGAGACGCTGCCGGAGGGGGTTTCTATCCCCAAAAGACAGCTGCCGGAGGGAAAGATCACCCCGGCGATGGACGGGCAGACGCTGCTGTTCTGCACCCCAAACTGGAGCGAGGCCTGGGGGATCGTGCTGCCTCCCCTGGGGGGCGGCCGGAATGTCACCGAGATGGAGGTGCTGGAGGCCCTGGACAGCAAGGGCGTCAGCTTTGGCATCGACCGGAGCGCGGTGCGGTCGATGCTGCGGCCGGAGGGGAATTTCCTCCTTACCCGGGTGGCGCAGAGCAAGCCCCCGGTGCCCGGGGAGGACGGCAGGGTGGAGGACCACTACTCCCGCACCAGCGGCACCCCCCAGCTGGTGGAAAACGAACAGGGCATTGTGGATTTCGGAAACCTCAGCTGGCTGATCCCCATCGAGGAGGGCACCGTCATCTGCGATATCATCGAGCCCACCATGGGGACGCCGGGGGTGGATATCCGGGGCAACCCCATCCGGGCCTACAACGGCAAAAAGGCGGTGCTGCCCAAGGGGGAAAATGTCATCCCGGGGCCGGACGGCAAAACGCTGGTGGCCAAGATCACCGGGCAGATCTCCTTCCGGGACGGCCGCTTCCACGTCAACAACGTCATCGTCATCAAGGGGGACGTGGACCTTTCCACCGGCAGCCTCAACGTCCAGGGGGACGTGGTCATCCACGGCAGCGTGCTGCCGGGCTTTTCGGTAAAGGCCACCGGGGATGTCACCATCGGCGGCATTGTGGGCGGCTCCCAGATTACGGCGGGGGGCTCCATCGTGGTCAACCGGGGGATGAACGGCAACCTGGTGGGAAGCCTTACCGCGGGCAAGGACATCGTCTGTAAGTATATGGAAAACACCAGCGTCCACGCCGATGGCGATATCCGGATGGACAGCATCGTCAACTGCGACGTTTCGGCCAACGGCAAGGTGATCGCCACCACCGGCCGGGGGGTTATCATCGGCGGGACAGTGCGCTCCATGGGGGGCATCGAGGCTAAGACCATCGGCAACATCGCGGGACGCCTCACTGTCCTTACCATCGGCCCCACCCCCCGGTTTTTGGAGGAGAAGTCCCAGGCGGAGCGGGAGCGGGAGGAGATCCGCCAGCAGCTGGAGCAGGGGACGGCCAAAAAGAACACCGCCATCCTGCAAATGAAGGCCAAGGTGCTGGATAAAAAGCTGGAGCAGCTGGAGGTTCGGGAGGCGGCCTCGGCCCAGCGCCAGGTGGTGTCCTCCAAGCTGCTGCCCATTGTGCAGGTGACAATCCACAACATCACCAAAAGCATCATCGATTCCTATGGCACCTGCCGCATCTACCTGGACCAGAAGGAAGCGGCCATCAAGATCGGCGGCGCCTAAACAGCCGCTCCCGGGGCACAGCGGACCGGACGGACCAAGGGACCGGCCCGGGCGGTGTCCCGAGATTGCATCGGTTTTTTCACAGAATAGGCTCTAAAGGGAGACAAAAGGGCAGGGCCTGCGCCGGTTGACGCAGGCCCTGCCTTGGTTTTTGGATTTTATAGCAACCATCAAAATTGTCGACACCCATCTGGACGGCAGCTTTCCCAGCTGCCTTTGTCCCAAAAACTTGAAAGCCATCAAGGCTTCCTGCGT
>JAAWGY010000080.1 GCA_022795575.1 Angelakisella sp.
CATACAGCTGGGCGAGGAGCTTTTTCAGCTGCCGAAGCCCCAAAAACGCAGGAAGCCTTGATGGCTTTCAAGTTTTTGGGACAAAGGCAGCTGGGAAAGTTGCCGTCCAGATGGGTGTCGACAATTTTGATGGTTGCTATAGAGCCTGTTCCCAACGCCCCGGCCCGCCGGGACCGGAGCAGTTACACCGAGCAATCAAAGCATGGAGGGACAGTATGGCGGCAAAAACCCAAAGCAGAAGCTATGACAACGAGAGCATCTCTTCCCTGAAGGGGGCGGACCGAGTCCGCAAGCGGCCGGGGGTTATCTTCGGGTCGGACGGCATCGAGGGGTGCCAGCACTCCGCCTTCGAGATTCTATCCAACGCCATCGACGAGGCCCGGTCCGGCTACGGCAAAAAAATCATCCTCACCCAATACGCCGATGGCTCCATCGAGGTCCAGGACTTTGGCCGGGGCTGTCCGGTGGACTACAACCCCAAGGAGGAACGGTACAACTGGGAGCTGGTTTTCTGCGAGCTCTACGCCGGGGGCAAATACGACGCCGAGGGGGACTACGAGTACTCCCTGGGCCTCAACGGCCTGGGCTCCTGCGCCACCCAGTACGCCTCCGAATACATGGACGTGCAGATCCTCCGGGACGGCTTCCAGTACGACCTCCACTTTGAGAAGGGGGAGAACATCGGCGGGCTGCAAAAGACCCCCGCCTCCGGCAAAAAGACCGGCACCCGCATCCGCTGGAAGCCGGACCTGGAGGTGTTCACCGACATCAGCATCCCCGCGGCCTACTTTGAGGACGTCCTGAAGCGCCAGGCGGTGGTGAACCCGGGGATCCAATTCCTGCTGCGGGTTCAGGAGGGCAAGGGCTTTACCGAAAGCGCCTACTGCTACGAAAACGGCATCCGGGACTATGTGGAGGAGCTGGTGGGGGAGGCCGCTTTAACCCCGGTGCAGCACTGGACGGCGGAACGCATCGGCCGGGACCGGGAGGACAAGCCCGATTACCGGGTAAAGTTAGGGGTGGCCCTCTGCTTCTCCAACCAGCTCTCCCTGACGGAATACTACCACAACTCCAGCCACCTGGAGCATGGCGGCAGCCCGGAAAAGGCGGTGAAGGCCGCCCTGGTCTACCAGATCGACGCTTGGCTGAAGGCGGCCGGGAAGTACCTCAAGAGCGAGGGCAAGATCAGCTACCAGGACGTGGAGGACTGCCTGGTGCTGGTTTCCTCCAGCTTCTCCACCCAAACCAGCTACGAAAACCAGACCAAAAAATCCATCACCAACAAATTCATCCAGGAGTGCATGACCGAGTTTTTGAAGCACCAGCTGGAGGTTTACTTTATCGAGAACCCGGACGATGCCGCCCGCATCGCCGAGCAGGTGCTCATCAACAAGCGGAGCCGGGAGAACGCCGAAAAAACCCGCCTCAACCTGAAAAAGAAGCTGGCGGGCACCCTGGACATCTCCAACCGGGTACAGAAGTTTGTGGACTGCCGCAGCCGGGACACCAGCCGCCGGGAGCTGTACATCGTGGAGGGAGACTCGGCCCTGGGCTCCTGCAAGCTGGGCCGGGACAGCGAATTCCAGGCCATTATGCCGGTGCGGGGCAAAATCCTAAACTGCCTTAAGGCGGATTACAACCGCATCTTCAAAAGCGATATCATTGTGGACGTGATGAAGGTGCTGGGCTGCGGGGTGGAGGTGGAGAGCCGCTCCAACAAGGAGCTCAACTCCTTTGACCTTTCCGGCCTGCGGTGGAACAAGGTGGTCATCTGCACCGATGCCGACGTGGACGGCTTCCAGATCCGCACCCTTATCCTCACCATGCTTTACCGCCTCACCCCCACCCTAATCCGGGAGGGGTATGTCTACATCGCGGAATCCCCTCTCTACGAGATCACCACCAAGGACGACACCTATTTTGCCTACTCCGACGCCGAAAAGGTGCGGCTCTGCAAGGAGCTGGAGGGGCAGAAATACAGCCTCCAGCGGTCCAAGGGGCTGGGCGAAAACGAGCCCGACATGATGTGGCTTACCACCATGAACCCGGAGACCCGGCGGCTTATCAAGGTGATGCCCGACGACGTGGAGGAGACCGCCCGGATGTTCGACCTGCTGCTGGGGGATAACCTGGCCGGGCGCAAGGAGTACATCGCCGAGTTTGGGAGCCAGTATTTGGAGATGGCGGATATTTCGTGAATATGCCAATAGCGCTTGAGGAGGTTCGTTTATGAAAAAACTACCTACACAAGAAGATATTATGCTTTTGTTGGACAATCTGTATGATGCAGCTATTCACGGAATTGCAAAGGTTAGCCCTCCAATTGAAGTATTAGCCAGCGACTATTTGAAAAAAAGCGAAGAAATTGATACTGCGGCAAAAAAATTTATCAATTACCAAATCGCTAAATGTACGACCTCCGGATTCCTCACTGGCTTAGGCGGTTTAATTACATTGCCGATTGCTATTCCAGCAAATATTAGCAGTGTGTTGTATGTTCAAATGCGGATGATTGCCTGTCTGGCCTATATGGGCGGGTATGATATTCATAGCGACCAGGTGCAAACATTGATTTATGCTTGTTTGGCCGGGGTATCTGTCAACCAAATTATAAAACAGGTAGCTATCCAATTCGGCACAAAGTTCACTACTGCAATGGTGAAAAAAATTCCAGGAACAGTTTTAATAAAAATCAATCAACGAGTCGGTTTCCGCTTTTTAACAAAATTTGGAACAAAAGGTCTTATTAACATTGGTAAAGCAGTTCCCATTGTTGGCGGTATAATTAGTGGCGGATTTGACTTTGCAGAAACAAAGATTATCGCTAAAAGAGCTTACACAATGTTTGTAGAAGGCGATTTCAGCACACCGACAGATGACGATTATGAAGTACTTGACGGCGTTGAAGTAGTTGAAGTATAAAACAACCCCTTCTGCTGATACTTTGCAAAACATCTTCCTTTTTAGAATGTGTATTCATTCGGAAAACATCATTGTGGATATTTATCATACAATTTTACTTGGATAAATCCCAAAATTGAATCTGCACTGTTTCATCAAAAAAAGGTGTAAATTACAGGATAGGAGCCGATTTATGAAGCTGCTTCTCCTCCACGGCCTGGGCCAGGGCCCCGGGAGCTGGGACGGGGTGCTGGACGCCCTGGGCCCGGATCCCGGCGCCGCCTGCCCCGACCTCTTCGGCCTCTGCGGGGGCGCGCCGGATTATCCGGCGCTCTACGCCGCCTTTGAGGACTACGCCGGGGCCCTCCCGGAGCCGGTCCTTCTCTGCGGGCTCTCCCTGGGGTCGGTGCTGGCCCTGGACTACGCCATCCGCCGCCCGGAGAAGATAGCGGGGCTGGTGCTTGTCGCGCCGCAGTACAAAATGCCCCGGGCGCTGCTGCGGCTGCAAAACGCCGTCTTCCGGATGATGCCGGAGCGGGCCTTTGCCCAAACCGGGCTGGGTAAAAGGGACATCCTCCGGCTCACCGCCTCGATGATGGACCTGGACCTCCGGGACGGTCTGGCCCGGGTGGACTGTCCCGCCCTCATCCTGGTGGGGGAAAAGGACGCCGCCAACCGAAAAGCCGCCAGGGAGCTGGCAGGGCTGCTGCCCCGGGCCACGGTCCGGGAGGTCCCGGGGGCGGGGCACGAGGTGAATGTGGACGCGCCCCGGGAGCTGGCGGAGGCCCTCCGGGGATTTTGGGAAAAGCTGTGACCACGCCAACCGGCGGACGCTGTCACCAGACGGCCAGCCGGAGAGAAACGGTTTTGGAATATCCCGTTTCAACTTCATGTTCCCAATGATACAGGAAATGGTTTTGACGTGCGGTGGTATGAAATGAATCATTTAATTGAAAACATCGATAAACTGCATACAACAGAAATGGGCAGAGAGCGAATAAAAAGGAACTGCCAAACCGAAACAGATGATGTTGTCCAATGGAGTAAGGTACAGATTTTGGACGAAGCTGCCAAAATTGAGAGAATCGGGAAAAACTGGTATGTAACGGTAGGTGGTTATAAAATAACCGTGAACGCCCGCAGCTATACAATTATCACTGCGCATAAGGTTAAAGGATAGGCTGCACAATTGGATTTCAGGAAATTGGGAGCTTGTCATAACCGACCCTGCACCTACCCAAACGGAAAGAAGGCTTATCTATGAAGCAGAACCAAATCACCGCGGAAATCCTCTGCGTCGGCACCGAGCTGCTGATGGGCAACACCGTCAACACCAACGCCGCCGCCATCGCCCGTGGGCTGGCCGAGATCGGGCTGAACCTCTACCACCAGACGGTGGTGGGGGATAACCCCGAGCGGCTCCGGGAAGCGCTGGAGCTGGCCCTCTCCCGGGCGGATGTGGTCATCACCACCGGGGGGCTGGGGCCCACCTACGACGACCTTACCAAGGAGACCATCGCCCAGGTGCTGGGGCGCAGGCTTGTTCCCCACGAGGAAAGCCAGCGGTGGGTGGCGGAGTACTTCCGCCGCATCGGCCGAACCCCCTGCCCCAACAACCAAAAGCAGGCCATGATGCCGGAGGAGGCGGTGGTCTTCCAAAACCACAACGGCACCGCCCCCGGCTGCGCCGTCGCCGGGACCGGGCGGTGGGCGGGCAAACAAGTGGTGATGCTCCCCGGGCCGCCCCGGGAGTGCGAGCCCATGCTCCGGGAGCAGGTGCTGCCCTACCTCCAGGCCGGCAGTGATACCCGGCTGGTGAGCCGCTGCCTCTACTTCTACGGCATCGGGGAATCCGACCTTGCCCACCGGCTGGACCGGCTGATGCGGGAATCCACCAACCCCACCGTGGCCCCCTACTGCAAGCCCGGCGAGGTGATGCTGCGGGTGACGGCACGGGTAGCGGAGGGCCAGAGCGCCGGCGCCCTCCTGGACCCGGTGGTGGAGGAGATCCGCCGGGAGGCGGGGGAATGGCTCTACGGGATCAACGTGGGCAACCTCCAGACCGCCCTGGTCCACCTGCTGCTGGCCAAGGAGCTCACCATCGCCACGGCGGAAAGCTGCACCGGGGGCCTTGTGGCCCAGCGGATCACCAGCGTTCCCGGAGCCTCCTCGGTGTTTGAGTGGGGGGTAGTGACCTACTCCTGCGAGACCAAGCGCAAGCTGCTGGGGGTTTCCCAAAAGACGCTGGATACCTATGGGGCGGTATCCCCCCAGACCGCCATGGCCATGGCCCGCCGGGCCCGGGTAAAGTCCGGGGCGGACATCGGTATCTCGGTGACAGGCAACGCCGGCCCGGAGCCCAGCGAGGGCAAGCCGGTGGGGCTGGTCTACGTCGGCCTGGACTGCGACCGGTGCACCACGGCGCAGGAGCTGCATATCCAGACCATGGCCCACGACGGCAGGGAGTATATCCGGGAGATGGCGGCAAGCCGGGCGCTGCATCTGGCGCTGGAAACGGCAAGGCAGATGGTAAAATAGGTTGAATTCATCCTACGATTTGGATATAATATTGGGTAGGAAGGGAGTGTATCGCTTTGATGATTGACACCAGAAGCATTGTCTCTATCACAGAAGCAAATCAGAACTTCTCTAAGGTCGCGCGATTGGTGGACCAGCTGGGCACTGCTGTTATCATGAAAAACAATGTTCCCCGCTATATTGTTACAGAATTCAGCCAGGCAGAGGCTCAGGAGTTTTTGCCCGACGAGCTTGTGGATACTCTCTCTGAAAAATATTTGGAGAAAAACAAGGAGCTCTATGAGGCCCTGGCCAAATGAGAATGTTGACAAAAAAGCAGGTTTTAAGGTTGCATGACAGACTCCTTCTAACATCCGGCGGAGCGGCTGGCGTTCGCGATGAAGCCCTGCTGGATTCCGCCCTTGCCGCCCCCTTTCAAAGCTTTGCCGGCCAGGAATTGTACCCCACTGTACAGGCCAAAGCCGCCAGATTGGCCTATGGCATCATCCAAAACCACCCCATGGTCGACGGAAACAAAAGGTTGGGAACCCATTTGATGCTGATATTTCTTGATGCCAATGGTATTGAGCTAAGCTATACCGGAAAAGAAACTGAATCGTTGATCTTAGGCGTTGCAGCCGGAACAGTGACATTAGAACAGCTGATGGAATGGATCATCGACCACCAATAGCAAAGGGATGTGAAAAGACAGAATGCCACGTAAGAAAAAAGATACCCCCGCACCCCGCCGGGGCGGGGCCCACGGACATATCGAGAACGGCGGGGTGGTGATCCAGCAGCCCATCGTCAGCACCCTGCGGGAAAACTATATGCCCTACGCCATGAGCGTCATTGTCTCCCGGGCCATCCCGGAGATCGATGGCTTTAAGCCCTCCCACCGAAAAATTTTATACACCATGTATACAATGGGGCTGCTAAACGGCGATAAGCGAAAATCTGCCGACATTGTGGGCCAGACCATGGCCCTGAACCCCCACGGGGATCAGGCCATCTACGAGACCATGGTCCGGCTGGCCCGGGGCAACGGGGCGCTGCTGGTGCCCTATGTGGACAGCAAGGGGAACTTTGGCAAAGCCTATTCCCGGGATATGTCCGCCGCCGCCTCCCGGTACACCGAGGCCAAGCTGGAAAAGATCTGCCGGGAGCTCTTTGGGGAGATTGACAAGGACACGGTGGACTTTGTAGACAACTACAACGGACAGATGAAGGAGCCGGTGCTCCTCCCTGTCACCTTCCCCTCCATCCTCACCAACGCCAACACCGGCATCGCCGTTGGGATGGCCAGCAACATCTGCTCCTTTAACCTGGCCGAGGTCTGCGAAACCGCCGTGGCCCGCCTCCGGGACCCCGACGCCCCCATTGCCGAAACGCTGAAGGCCCCGGACTTCCCCGGCGGCGGTTTTGTCCTCTACGACCGGGGGGAGCTGGAGAAGATCTACACCACCGGCCGGGGCTCGGTGCGTGTCCGGAGCCGCTACGCCTACGACAAGCAGAGCCACTGCCTGGACATCACCGAGATTCCCCCCACCACCACGGTGGAGGCCATCATGGACAAGACGGTGGAGCTGGTCAAATCGGGAAAGATCCGGGAGATTTCCGACATCCGGGACGAGACCGACCTTTCCGGCCTCAAGCTCACCATCGACCTCAAGCGGGGGGTAGACCCCGACAAGCTGATGCAGAAGCTCTACCGGATGACCCCCCTGGAGGACAGCTTTTCTTGCAACTTCAACGTCCTCATCGGCGGCTCCCCCCGGGTGCTGGGGGTGGACGGTCTGCTGGCAGAGTGGACCGCCTTCCGCCGGGAGTGCGTCCGCCGGGGCATCTTCTACGACCTGGGGAAAAAGAAGGAGAAGCTGCACCTCCTAAAGGGGCTCCAGAAAATCCTTCTGGACATCGACAAGGCGGTATCCATCGTCCGGGAGACCCAGGAGGAAAAAGAGGTGGTCCCCAACCTGATGATCGGTTTCGGCATCAGCCAGGTACAGGCCGAGTACGTGGCGGAGATCCGCCTGCGCCACCTGAACCGGGAGTACATCCTGAACCGCACCAAGGAGATCGAGTCCCTACAGCAGGAGATCGCCGGGATGGAGGAGACACTGAACAGCCCCAAAAAGGTGGACGCCCTCATCATTTCCCAGCTGCGGGAGATCGCCAAGACCTTTGGCCAGCCCCGCCGCAGCCAGATCCTCTACGACCTCCCCGACGATTCCGGGGAGGAGCCGGAGGACATCCCCACCTATCCCGTCCACCTCTTCTTCACCCGGGAGGGGTACTTCAAAAAGATCACCCCCCAGTCCCTGCGGATGAGCGGGGAGCAGAAGCTGAAGGAGGGGGACGAGATCCTACAAACGGTGGAGACCACCACCGGGGCCCACCTCCTCTTCTTCACCAACCGCGGGCAGGTCTACAAGAGCCGGGCCGCCGAGTTTGACGACACCAAGGCCAGTGTCCTTGGCGACTACCTCCCCACCAAGCTGGGGATGGACCCGGGGGAGCTGCCGGTCTACATGGCTGTCACCATGGACTACCGGGGCTATATGCTATTCGCCTATGAGAACGGCAAGATCGCCAAGGTGGAGCTAAGCTCCTACGCCACCAAGACCAACCGAAAAAAGCTCCTTGGGGCCTACAGTGTCAAATCGCCCCTGATTTACATCGAGGCTATCCCCGAGGACATCGAGCTGCTCTGCGCCACCACCGCCTCCCGGATGCTCATCGTAAACACCGCCATGGTGGCCCCAAAAGCCACCCGGGACACCCAGGGCATCCAGGCCCTGACCATGAAGAGCACCGCCCGCCTGCTGTGGGTACAGCCTTACCAGGAGGGGCAGGTGGAAAACCCCCACCGTCTGCGCACCAAGGCCCTCCCCGCCGCCGGGGCGCTGGTCAAGACCGGCGTGGACCTGGGGGAACAGCTGACACTGTAACCCGGACATACAAAGCACCGCTCGGACAGCTTGTTCGGGCGGTGTTTTTCCTTGGCTGCCCGGGGCGGAGGTCCCGGGGAAAACGGGTTTACACGAAATTTTCCGGAATCATTTCTTCCCCCGCCGCATAGAATAGTGGGTATGGAAAGGGGGCGGTGGGATGGATTGGCAGGAACAGGAGAAGCTCCGGGGCGGGGATGACTACGGCCCCTGGAGCCAGTGGCAGGAGGCTTGGTTTGGTACGCCGGGGGACCTGGACGACTTTATCTTCTTCTACGATGGTCAGGAGGAAGCTGTTCAGCGGGAGGAATAGGTGTTTGGGCTGCTTTTGGGGGAGGACGCCGGCTGTGCCTGCGCCAAAGGGATAAGTGTGGTGGGACGGCAGGCTTTTGGGCCGGTGGTCCCAAAATGCGCCCGCCTCCAGCGCCTACGGCGCGCGGCGGGCTGTTTTGGGGAGAAAGCGGCTACTCCTAACCCCGGCCGCGGTTTGC
>JAAWGY010000081.1 GCA_022795575.1 Angelakisella sp.
TTGAAAGCCATCAAGGCTTCCTGCGTTTTTGGGGCTTCGGCAGCTGAAAAAGCTCCTCGCCCAGCTGTATGCCGCCAATTCTGATGATTGCTATAAAAGTTTCGGTCAAGCCTTTTGGGAGGCTTGCAGGTCCAGGGCAGAGCCCTGGTCGCCAAACGGGCGACCCCCCCGCCATATCTCCCCCTGCCCTTTGGACACTTCCTCCAAAAGAAAGAGGCTTGACACCGCTGTCACTTTCGTCTATAATCGTAGCAATGGCTGAGAAGGGAATCCAGTACCAACGGGCCCCCGGACTTTCAGAGAGCTTTTGGCAGGTGCGAAAAAGCAGTCCGTCCGTTTGGGAATTACCTCCCGGAGCTGCCGCCTGAAGGAGGATCGTAGGGCTGGCCGGGCGCAACCGTTACATTGCAGGGGTTTCCGCGCATCGGCGCAGGAACTCTCCGAGGGTGTCCCCGGTGACGGGGCGCTGAACTGAGGTGGTACCACGGGCTTTTCCCGTCCTCTGTGTCCTTGGGCACAGGGGGCGTTTTCTTTTGCCCCCTTGATGCCCCGTTGGTTGGAAAAGCAGAGAAAGGGGAAGGAGGATGCCTCGAGGAGAAATCTATCGTGCTGTAAAAGGGGCTTTTGTGTATCTGTACCTGTATCTGGTCATCTTAGGATTGACTGCTTTGGCAGCGGCCCTTTGGGAAGAAGGGACGGCAAGGCTGCTGCTGGCCCTTGTCGCTGCCGATTTTGCCGCTGCCCTGCTGGCAAAACGGAAGCTGATCCTGGACCTGCTGGAGGGAAGGACCGAGACCTTCCGCGGGCGGATCCACCACCGCGAGAACGCGGGCTCTCTGCGGAGCGTGAGTGTCATTTATCTTGTGGAGGACGGTAACGAGAGCCCACGGAGGTTTGTATGCTTCCCGGACGCAGTGCCGGTCTCCCCGGAGAAGATGGGGGAGTTGTCGTCCGGCTCGGCGGTGCTGTGGTATCTGCCCCGGAGCCTTGCGGTGGTTGGGGTGGAGGGGAGCGGGAAAGAAACCGCCGAAGCTCCGCGCCCCCGTACAAGGGAGTGGTACCGGCAGAAGCCCTGGCGGGAGGAGGAATACAGAAGGCTCAGCTATGTTGCGCCCTGCCGCCGGCTGCGGGAGCATTACTGGTTCTGTGAGATGGTCTCCACCTGCCTCTTTCTGACCCTTGCCGGGATGTATGCACTATATCATCTGTGCTAACGTGAATCGAATATCATCAAAAAGTGAGACGAAAAAGGAGAGAAAAGCCATGCAAATCTTTGAAGAGCTGGAACGCCGGGGCCTCATCGCCCAAATGACCCACCCCGAGAAGATCCGGGAGAAGCTGGACAACGAAAAAGTGACCTTCTACATCGGCTTCGACGCCACCGCCGATAGCCTCCATGTGGGGCATTTCCTCCAGCTGATGGTTATCAACCACATGATCCGGGCGGGGCACACCCCCATCCTGCTGCTGGGCACCGGCACCACTATGGTGGGGGACCCCACCGGCCGTACCGATATGCGCAAGATGCTCACCCCCGAGGAGATCAACGCCAACGCCGATTGCTTCCTCCGGCAGATCGGCCGTCTGGTGGACCTGAGCAAATGCATTGTGGCCCGCAACGGCGACTGGCTGATGGGGCTGAACTACATCGAGCTGCTGCGGGACATCGGGGTGCACTTTTCGGTGAACCGGATGCTCACCGCCGAGTGCTTCAAGTCCCGGCTGGAACGGGGGCTCTCCTTTATTGAATTTAACTACATGATCATGCAGAGCTACGATTTTCTGAAGCTCCACCAGCTCCACAACTGCACCATGCAGATGGGCGGGGATGACCAGTGGAGCAACATTTTGGGCGGCGTGGACCTGGTGCGCCGGGTGGAGGGGCAGGAGGTCTGGGGGATGACCTTCCAGCTCCTTACCACCAAGGACGGGAAGAAGATGGGCAAGACCATGGGGGGCGCCGTCTGGCTGGACGCCGACAAGTTTTCCCCCTACGACTTCTTCCAGTACTGGCGCAACGTGGAGGACGCCGACGTCATCAAGTGCCTTAAATTCCTTACCTTCCTGCCTATCGAGGAGATCGAGGCCATGGAGTGCTGGGAGGGCAGCCAGCGGAACAAGGCCAAGGAGATACTGGCCTATGAGGTGACGGCCTTTGTCCACGGCAAGGAGGAGGCGGACAAGGCCCTGGCCGCCGCCAAAGCGCTCTTTGGTGCCGGCGGCCAGGACGAGAATATGCCCACCACCACCCTGGCCGAGGCCGACCTGACCGATGGCGGCATCGGCGTTATGGACCTGCTGGTAAAGACCGGCCTGGCCCCTTCCAAGAGCGAGGCCCGGCGGCTGATCCAAGGGGGCGGCGTCCTGGTGGACGACCAGAAGGTGGCCGACCCCAACCTCCGCCTTGCCGCCGAGGCTTTCCGCAAGTCGGTGATCCTGCGGAAGGGGAAGAAGGTATTCCACAAGGTGACGCTGTAGCCGCTGTATCGACGTAAAAAATCCCCCGCCCCCTCCAAGACGCTCTTGAAGGGGGCGGGGGATTCCTTTCGGCTACAGCTCCAGCCACTTGGCGTACCCGCCAACGTGCCACACGATGCTTTCCCGTCCCATACGGGCAAGATGCTTGCAGATGATGCGGTAGCGGTTGTTTTTGCCCTCGTCTATCATGCTGACACTGGCTCCGTCGATTGCCGGCATCTGCAGCAGGACCTCCGCAATGCGGGTGCCGGAAACCCGGTCGGCGGAAAAGTGGATATCCAGATATTTGATGTTGGATTCGGCCAGCGGGAAAATATCCGCCAGCTTGTGCAGCTGGGAAAGGCGCAGGAGGTAGAGGTCCGGGAGCATGGAAAATCTTGGCAGCGTAGTGACCTCGGGCAGCTCCTCCAGCAGCAGCTTTTGCAGACGGGGCGCCTTGGTCAGGAAGGTGAGGTCCCGGATTTTACGGCTTTCCCGAACCTCCAGCTGGACCAGGGAATCGGTGAAAAGGCTGCTGATCCCCTCGTCCACATCCTGCCGGGCAATCAAGACCTGGGGAGCAAGCTTGGTGTAGCTTGACAGGTTGCAGCGGGTGTTGGGGGCGAGGATCAGGCTGCGGACCGGCTTTTGCAGCGGGAGGTAAGGGGGCAGCGTGCCGCTTAGCGACAGGGTATCGATCCCCGGGTACTCGGCCAGCATCGAAAAGTCGCTTTTGATACTGCTGCTGACAGCGACCGTTTTTACGTCCTTCCGGGTGGGGACAGCCATATCCACAGTGGTTCCGTTTTCGTCTATGTGAATGGTGCAATCAAAGGTGATGGAGGGCTTCCGGTTTTCCATGGAGAGGTTTCCTTTCCTATTTAACTTATGTCGTTTGGGGTGAACCTGAGGAATTTTGTCTTGATAGGTCTATTTTAGTATAGCAACAGGGGAAAAGTCAATGGGGTATGGATAGGAAAATGTCCCGGATGCACCGGCAAGGGAGGATATATATTTCGGTAAAGATTTATTTAGCGAAACATAGGGCCTGGCTGCCTGCGTCGTCGGGCCAATTTTGGGGTAAGCTCCCAGCCCTCGCTGTCCGGATGTGTTGCCGGTGAACCGCTGCAATAAGGTGGGGGATGGTCCCCTGTTCCGGTTCACACCCAGGGGGGCAGGGCTACAAATCTGGACTTGCGTTCTGCCCTTTGGGCCTGTATAATGGATACCAGAAGGGGAGGGACAGAAATATGTTGACACAGGACGACCTGATGGCCATTGCAACACTGATGGAAAAAACCATTGACCAGAAGCTGGAACCTATCAAAGAGCGTTTGGATGGTGTGGATAAGCGCTTGGATGGCATGGGGAAGCGCTTGGATGGTGTGGACGAGCAGCTGAAAGAGCTGGAGCCCATCAAAGAGCGCTTGGACGGTATGGACGAGCAGCTGAAAGAGCTGGAGCCCATCAAAGAGCGCTTGGATGGTATGGACGAGCAGCTGAAAGAGCTGGAGCCCATCAAAGAGCGCTTGGATGGTATGGACGAACAGCTGAAAGAGCTGGAGCCCATCAAAGAGCGCTTGGACGGCATGGACGAACAGCTGAAGGTTCTGGACAAGAAGAACACAGACACCCGGTCGGTGATCGAAACACAGATCGAGCACGCCATCCGCCTGTTGGCAGAAGGACACGCCCAAATCGTCGAATCCATGGTCAAACCGGCGCAGCTGGAGGAGGTCCACCCCAGGCTTGACACTCTGGAGAACGTCGTCTCGGTGCACTCCAAGGAGATCCGGGAGCTGCAGCAGAAGATTGGCTGAAAGCATTGGAAAAGTCCCCTGCCTTTTCGGGTGGGGGACTTTTTTGCGGATGGAAGGTTCCTTTTTCTGTGAATAATACGTAATAAGTAAATTTCTGTTTAGCGAACCAATTTTTTGCGTCGAGCCTTCCCGTTCCGCCAGAGAACCATTTTCCTCCAAAAGCTTCCTGCCCGCCCGGCAGGCGTCCTTTTGTGTCCATCGGGGCATGGGGCCGTCTGCCGCTGCCGGAATAAATGACCTGCCCCGACAAATAATAGAAGCGTCATCCCAGTAAAGACGGCAGGAACGATGGAAAAACAACTCATTGATATAGGAGGAAAAAAGCGGAATGAAGGCCACAGGAATTGTGAGAAGGATAGATGACCTGGGGCGTGTGGTGATCCCGAAGGAGATCCGGCGCACCATGCGGATCCGGGAGGGCGACCCCCTGGAGATATTCACCGACAACGACGGGGAGGTCATCTTTAAGAAGTATTCCCCCATCGGGGAGCTGGGGAGCTTTGCCGGGCAGTACGGTGAGGTGCTGTATAAAACCGGCGGCTACCCTGTGGTCATCTGTGACCGGGACCATGTCATCAGCGTGGCGGGCATCTCCAAAAAGGAGCTGATCGAGCGCAGGGTATCCGCCAGCCTGGAGGATATGATCGAAAACCGCAAAAGCTACGCCTACACCGGCACCGAAAAAAAGCTCCAGCCGGTGGAGGGGGTGGACCATTACAGCCTGGTCCAGGCGCCCATCATCGCCTCCGGGGATGTCTGCGGCAGCGTGATGTACCTGATGAACAAGCCGGGGGACCAGGCCGGGGACAGCGAGATCAAGCTGATTGCCGCCGCCGCCGCCTTTTTGGGCAGGCAGATGGAGGAGTAAGCGCCTGCTCCGGGCCGGCAGGGATTTTCCCGGGGGCGAAAAGCCGCCTGCTGCGGCGGGCCGGCGGAAAGGGCCCTGCTAAGGCAGCGTACTTTGGGGGCTTTGGGGTGGCCGGACCGGTCCGCCAGAGAAGGCGGCGGTCCGGCTTGCCCCTGATTTTGCGGTGGGAAAAGGGCTGGGAGAAAGCGGCTTTGGCAGGGGTACCGGCCGTCGCTTTTGGGGGGACCTCAAAATTTTATCATCCCAGAAGACAAATTTCCCCTTGCATTTTCTCATCATCTATGGCACAATATGTACAGCAAATTTATGGACGAGCAACTATATATTGTGTTTTGACTCGTTGAACCATCAACCTGTGGAGGAGGTTTTTTTTATGCCTAAAGAACCCGAAAAATCAAAGAAGTCTCCGGCAAAGGCCGCCGGAGGCGCCGAGATCGCCGGGTCCGCTAAGGCTGCCCCCAAGTCTATCCGTAAGCGCAACGGGGAGCAGGTCCCCTTTGACGCCGGCAAGATCCGGGAGGCGATCCGCAAGGCGTGCGCAGCAGTGCCGGAGGAGAAGATCGCCTCCAAAAAGCTGGATGAGCTCACCGCCGCGGTGGTGGCCGCCATCCCCGGCCGGCGCATCCCCACGGTGGAGCAGATCCAGGATTTGGTGGAGGAGGCCCTGATCCGGGAGGGATTTGCCAGGACCGCCAAGGCCTACATCCTCTACCGGGCGGAGCACGCCAAGATCCGTCAGTCGGAGGGCGACCTGATGGAGATCTACAAGGAGCTCACCTTCGCCTACGCCAAGGACGCGGACATCAAGCGGGAAAACGCCAACATCGACGCCGATACCGCCATGGGCACCATGCTCAAATACGGTTCCGAGGGCTCCAAGTACTTTGTCGATAACTACATACTCCCCAAGGACGTGGCCGCGGCCCACACCGGCGGCGATATCCACATCCACGACAAGGACTTTTATATGCTTACCGAAACCTGCTGCCAGATCGACCTGCTAAAGCTCTTCCACGGCGGCTTTTCCACCGGCCACGGGTACCTGCGGGAGCCCAACGGCATCCAAAGCTACTCCGCCCTGGGGTGTATCGCCATCCAGGCCAACCAGAACGAGATGCACGGCGGCCAGTCGGTGCCCAACTTTGACTATTCCATGGCCCCCGGTGTGCGCAAAACCTTCCACAAGGAATACTTTAAGGCCCTCTGCCACTATCTGGCCTTCTGCCTCAAGCTGTCCCAGGGGGACGCCAAGGCGCTGGTGGATGCCGTCAGGGACGCCCTGGGGACCGAGGACCTGAGCATTGCGGAGGAAAGCAAGTTTGGGATGCGCCTTTCCCGGTGGCTGCCGGAGCACCAGCGAAAGGGGGGCTACCAGTCCATTACCGACCTCCAGTGTCTGGATGCCCACCACGCCGCGGTGGAGGTGGCCGTCATCGAGACGGATAAAGCCACCTACCAGGCTATGGAGGCGCTGGTTCACAACCTGAACACCATGAACTCCCGGGCGGGGGCCCAGGTGCCCTTCAGCTCCATCAACTACGGCACCGATACCTCCCCGGAGGGCCGGATGGTGATTAAAAACCTGCTGGACGCCACCGCTGCCGGGCTGGGCAACGGGGAGACCCCCATCTTCCCGGTGCAGATCTTCAAGGTGAAGGAGGGGGTCAGCTACAACCCCGGCGACCCCAACTACGACCTGTTCCAAAAGGCCATCCGCACCTCCGCCAAGCGGCTTTTCCCCAACTTCAGCTTTTTGGACGCCCCCTTTAACCTGCAATACTACCGCCCGGGGGATTACAACACCGAGGTTTCCTACATGGGCTGCCGTACCCGGGTGATGGGCAACCACTACGATCCCACCCGGGAAGTGACCTGCGGCCGGGGCAACCTCAGCTTTACCTCCATCAACCTCCCCCGGATCGGCATCCAGGCCAAAGGGGATATCGACGAGTTTTACCGCATCCTGGACCAGCGGGTGGCGCTGGTGGTGCGGCAGCTTCTCCACCGCTTCCGGATCCAGGCGGGCAAAAGGTGCCGCAACTACCCCTTCCTCATGGGGCAGGGGGTTTGGATCGATTCGGATAAGCTTGGGGTGGAGGACACCATCGGAGAGGTGCTGAAGCACGGCACCCTCAGCGTGGGCTTTATCGGACTGGCGGAGACGCTGGTGGCCCTTACCGGCAAGCACCACGGGGAAAGCGAGGAGAGCCAGCGGCTGGGGCTGGAGATCATCGGCCATATGCGCAAGCTGATGGACGACGAATCGGAGAAAACCGGCCTCAACTTCACCCTGCTGGCCACCCCTGCGGAGGGGCTTTCCGGGCGGTTTGTCCGCATCGACCGGGAGATGTTCGGAAGCATCCCCGGCATCACCGACCGGGATTATTACACCAACTCCTTCCATGTGCCGGTCTACTACCCCCTCAAGGCCTTCCAGAAGATCCAGATTGAGGGGCCCTACCACGCCCTCACCAACGCCGGCCACATCAGCTATGTGGAGCTGGACGGGGATACCTGCAAAAACCCGGAGGCCTTTGAGGCGGTGATCCGCTGCATGAAGGAAAACGGGGTGGGCTACGGCTCGGTAAACCACCCGGTGGACCGGGACCCGGTCTGCGGCTACACCGGCGTCATCGACGAGGTCTGCCCCCGGTGCGGCCGGCGGGAGGGGGAGGGGCTCTCGGTGGAAAAGCTCCGGGAGCTCCGGAAGAAATTCCCCGGAATGCCCAGGTTTGTGGGGCTGGAGTGATCCGTTGGTTTGGAAAGACCGTTCCTGCCGTGGGGCGGGAGCGTAGATAACAAGGGGGCTGCTGCCGGGCGGCGCCGGCGGGGAAAAACCGCCCTGCCGGCGTCAAACGGCGGTAGCCGCCTGCAAAGAAAGGAAGATTTGTTATGTCTGCAAAGATCGCTATGTCTGCCAGCAAAATCGGGGAGGGCGTCAAGTTCGAGCGCATCCGCCGCATCACCGGCTACCTTGTGGGGACCACCGACCGCTTTAACAACGCCAAGCAGGCGGAGGAAAAGGACCGTGTCAAGCATGGCATCTGATCTTCGCATCAGCGGGGTGGAGCCGGAGTCCATCGTGGATGGGCCCGGCTTCCGCTATGTCATCTTCACCCAGGGCTGCCCCCACGGCTGCCCCGGCTGCCACAACCCCCAAACCCACGACTTTAGGGGCGGGCGGACGGCGGATATCCCGGCAATCCTCCGGGAGATCCGCCAGGATCCCCTCCTACAGGGTGTCACCTTTTCCGGGGGAGAGCCCTTCTGCCAGCCGGAGCCCCTTTGCGGCATTGCGGAGGCGGTAAAGGAGATGGGCCGGGATGTGGTGGCCTACTCCGGGTACACCCTGGAGCAGCTTTTGGAGATGGGGGAGAGGGACCCGTGGGTTGCGCGGCTGCTGAAGCTGTGCGACATCCTCATCGACGGCCCCTACGTCGAGGCCCGGCGGGACCTGACGCTGCTTTACCGGGGCAGCGCCAACCAGCGGGTGATCCGGCTGCGGGAAGGGCTGCCGGAGGGCGAGGCTGACCTTCGGGACACAGGCAAGCTGTAGGCTCCTTTTTATATCAGAAGCTGTACCAATAGCTGCCGCGCGCATCTTGACGGCAAATTTTCCGCCTGCCTTTGCCAAAAAACCTTGAAATACACACAGTATTCCTGCGCTTTTTTGGCATCGGCAGTCAAAA
>JAAWGY010000082.1 GCA_022795575.1 Angelakisella sp.
AAAAGCGCAGGAATACTATATGTATTTCAAGGTTTTTTGGCAAAGGCAGGCGGAAAATTTGCCGTCAAGATGCGCGCGGCGGCTATTGGTACAGCTTCTAAAGGTTCCTGCTCCGCTTTTTTGCTACGATTGGCCCCTTCGCCGTTCCTCCGCCGCTGCCAGCAGCGCCTCCCGGCGGTTCTCCAGCCGGCCCTCCACCACCTCCGCCAGCAGGAAGGCCAGTGCCGCCCCCAGCTCCGGGCCGGGGGGGTAGCCCAGGGCCATCAGCTCCCGGCCCCCCACCGTCAGGTCCTTCAGGGCAAGGCAGTGGGATTGTGCCACCGCTTCCGCCACAAGGGCCTCCCACTGGTCCAGCCGGGCCAGCCGGGGCGGGCGGCAGTCCGGGGCGTGGGCCAGGGTGTCCCCCCGCTGGAGGGCCAACAGGTCCCGGAGCCCTGCCTCCCCCAGCCGGCCCAGCCAGCGGCGGGCGGCGGCGGGGGTAGGGGGGACCCAGGCGTCGTGGAGCTCCACCAGCTCCACCACCCGGCGGCGGAGGGCGTTTTCGCACCGCAGGGCCCGGAGGGCCTTTTCCGCCAGCTGGGCGCTGGCCTTGCCGTGGCCGTAAAAGTGGGCCACCCCGTCCTGGTCCACCGTGCGGCAGCCGGGCTTGCCGGCGTCGTGGAGGAGGGCGGCAAAGCGCAGCCCCTCCTCCGGCGGCACCGATACCACCGCCTGGATGGTATGCCCCTGGAGGTCCAGGTGGTGGTGGGGGTTCTGCTGGTGGTAGCCGGGCATCTCCCCAAGGGGGGCCAGCCCCGGCAGAACCGTAAGAACGTCCCAAAACGCCGTAAGGACCGGGGCCAACGATTCCCCGGGGGCGCAGAGAAGACGGCGGAGCTCGGCGCAGCACCGCTCCGGCGCCACCCGGCGGAGGGTATCCCGGCGGCGGTGGATGGCGGCGGCGGTATCGGGGTGGGGGAGAAGGCCGTACCGGGCGGCAAAGCGCACCCCCCGCAGGATGCGCAGGGCGTCCTCCTCAAAGCGCCGGTCCGGCTCCCCCACGCAGCGCAGGACGCGCCCCCGCAGGTCGGCGGCGCCGCCAAAGGGGTCCCGGAGGCCCCGGTCCGGGTGCCAGGCCATGGCGTTTACGGTAAAATCCCGCCGGGCCAGGTCCGCCTCCAGCTCCCGGACAAAACGGACGGCATCGGGGCGGCGGTGGTCGGTGTAGCCCTCCTCCACCCGGTAGGAGGTCACTTCCCAGCCCTGGCCCTCCAGCCGGACGGTGACGGTGCCGTGGCGGAGGCCGGTGGGGATGGTCTTCCAGCCGGCAAAGGCGCCGGACATCTCCGCCGGGGTGGCGGAGGTGCAGATATCCCAGTCCTTGGGGGGGATGCCCAGGAGGGAATCCCGGACACAGCCCCCCACCAGCCAAGCCTCGTGGCCGCAGTCCTGGAGGCGGCGGAGGATGACGTTGGCGGCGGGTGGCGGGGCGAAGGCGGGTTGATTCATGACGGTACCTCCTGCCGGCAGGCTCCGGCGGGCATAAACAGGGCGGCGAAGGGCTTCCTTGCCGCGGCTATCCCCGGGAGAAGATGGAGCCCAGGGGGTTTTTTACCAGCTTTTGCAGGTCCAGGATGGCGGCGTTAAGGGCGGCAAAATCGATGGCGGAGATCTCCTGGATCGATTCCGAGGCCTCGTTGAGGCTCTCCCGCCCCTCGTTTAGGGTTTGGTTCAGGTTGTCCAGGACGCCGGGGATGTCCGCGGCCTCCAGCTGCTGGGCGATGATGGCGATGTGATCCAAGGTGACGTCGGCCCGGGACAGGGTGTTTTCCACCGCCGGAATCACCCGGCCCGCCATCAGCGCCACCGCCACCGCCAAAAACAGGGCGGTAAACCGGGACCAGAAGAGCCGCTTTTTAGCCAGGGCGGTTTGGGCGGCGGACTGCTCCTCCAGCCGCAGCAGAAGGGTTTTTACCTGGGTCAGCTCCACCGCCTGGGCGGCGGCCTGGGTTGCGGTGGTGACGGTGGCGTCGTTGGAATCTGTCATAAGAAAAGCTCCTTTCCAAAGGCCCTGCAGCCTGTCAATTGTAAGGTGAGCCGCAGGAGGGGAGGGGGACGAAGAGCCCCGCCTGGCGGCTGTGGGCAAAGCGTCGTCCCCAAAAAGCCAATGGCCCGGCCAGCCGGCCGGGCCATTTTTTGTGGGTGTGTTGACGTCAGCCGCTCTTAGAACCTGTATTCACAACCGTCTGACGCCGTCAGGCCAGGTCTTTTCCCGCCCTGCCACGTTACTGCGCCCGCAGGCGCGTCCAGGCGCAACCGCCGCAGGCGGCTCTTAGCGCCTGGAAAAAACCTTGCAATACACCAAGTATTGCTGCAGTTTTTTGCCTTGCAGGGCGGGAAATCCCTTGTCCTGCCTGCATCATCCGGTTATAAATACAGGTTCTTATTTGGCGTTGGCAGCAGCCTTGGTCAGGGTGGCGAAGAAGTCGCCGCAGGACATGGTGCAGGAGCTGGTCAGGTCGGCGATGTCGGGAACGTTGGTGTGGCCGTTGACCTCCTTGACAGCCATGCCGGTAACATCAGCGGGAGTCTTGCCCACAGCGTAGCCCTCCAGGGCGGCGATCTGCTCGTACCACTCCTTGCCGATGGCGGAAGCGCCCTTCATGTTGTAGCCTTCCTTCAGCTCCTTCTTGGACTGGATGGAATCGGCCACGGTGACGGCACCGGCGGTGGTGACAGAGGCCTTGCACTGCATAACATCCCAGGCAACGCCAACGATCTTGCCGTTGCTGTCCAGGGTAACGGCGCAGGCGGTGACATCCGCCTGGGTCTTGCCGTCGCCGTCAGGGGAGGCGTTGCCGCCGCTCATGTTGGCCACCATGCCCAGGCCCAGCTTCAGGGAAGGGGCGCTGCAGCCTGCGACCATCAGCAGGACCAGGGTCAAAGCGATGAGTTTCTTCATGTTCGTTTCCTCCAAATATGCTTTCGCATTCTTATTAGCGCCGTCGAAACGGCAGCTTGCCCTACCATTATATTGGAAAGTTGGGGCAATTTCAAGCCTAAATTTTCACAAACCTCTGTTATTTGCGAATACTTCCCCTCCACCGCCTAAAAAAACGCTGGTTTTCTCACTTTATCTTTCCTTTTCTTGTCCTCGCGGCCGGTATTGCCCTTGGCTCAGAGCCTGTTCAGGATCTTCCGGTGCGCCGAATTGGCGGGGATTTTTGTGTCCTGCAAGGCAAAAAACCTCGGAGCCCTCCGGGCACGTCTGCTTCGCAGAATACTTGCTGTATTGCAAGGTTTTTTCCAGGAGCTAAGAACCGCCTGCGGCGGTTGCGCCTGGACGCGCCTGCGGGCGCAGTAACGCGGCAGGGCGCAAAAAGACCTGCCAAGGCGGCGTGCTGGGAGATCTTGGATAGGCTCTTAGGCAAAAAACTACCCCGCTTCTGCCGAATTTTTCTGAAATCCGTATTGCCTGCCGCCCTTTTTTTCTTTATAATAGTAACGTACGGGAGTTTCGCCACCAGGCAGGACAGAGGGCGGACCCAAGCTTTGGACATACCGGACCGGGAAGGCATCCCGGTCCTTGCGGCGGTGCCGGGGCGGCGCCCCCGCCGCTATTACAAGGAGGTGCTTTTGCCTATGGGCAGGGGATCCAAGAATCCCTGTATCCTCATCGCTGATGACTCGGAGATGAACCGCTCTATCCTGGAGGATATGCTGGGGGACGAGTACGACATCATCGAGGTGGAGGACGGCGAACAGGCGGTGGAGGCGATCCGCCGGCATAAGGCTGAGCTGTCCCTTATCCTTTTGGATATCGTGATGCCCCGGATGGACGGCTTTGGCGTTTTGGCACAGATGAACGACAACCACTGGATCGAGGACATCCCGGTGATCATGATCTCGGCCGAGAGCAACCCCGGCAACATCGAGCGGGCCTACGAGCTGGGGGCCACCGACTTTATCAGCCGCCCCTTTGACGCCCTGATCGTCCACCACCGGGTGGTGAACACCATCCTGCTCTACACCAAGCAGAAGAAGCTCATCGACCTGGTTGCGGACCAGATCTACGAAAAAGAGCTGAGCAGCACCCTGATGATCGATATCCTCAGCCATATCGTGGAGTTCCGCAACGGGGAAAGCGGCCTCCACGTCCGCCATGTGAACATCCTGACCGAGATGTTCCTGCGCCACCTGAGCAGCCACACCGAGCACTACCGCTTTTCTCAAAGCGAAATCTCCCTCATCAGCACCGCCTCTGCCCTCCACGACATCGGCAAAATCGCCATCAGAGAGGAGATCCTCAACAAGCCCGGGCGGCTGACCACCGAGGAATTCGAGGAGATGAAAAAGCACTCCGCCATCGGCGCGCAGATGCTCAAGGAGCTGCCCATCCACCAGGAGGAGCCATTGGTGAAGGTGGCTTACGAGATCTGCCGCTGGCACCACGAGCGGTACGACGGCAGGGGCTACCCCGACGGCCTTAAGGGGGACGAGATCCCCATTGCCGCCCAGATCGTGGCCCTGGCCGACGTCTACGACGCCCTGACCAGCGAGCGGGTGTATAAGCCTGCCTTCAGCCACGAAAAGGCGGTGGAGATGATCAGCGAGGGCCAGTGCGGTGCCTTTAACCCCCTGCTGATCACCTGCCTCCAGGCCCTTTCCGGCAGCATCCAGAAGGAGCTGAGGAACGATACCCCCGCCCGGGCCCAGCAGCGGGAGATGCGCAACATCGCCGAGGAGCTGCTTCGCCACAAGGAGCTCACCGCCTCGGAGCGGACCCTCCAGCTTTTGGAGCACGAGCGGATGAAGTACAATTTCTTTGCCTCCCTCACCGACGAAATCCAGTTTGAGTACACCGTCGCCCCTGCTATGGTGACGCTTTCCGCCCAGGGGGCCAGCCAGCTGAACCTGCCGGAGATCATCATGGACCCCCTCCACAACCAGGCCGCCACCGCCCTGATGGACGAAAAGGAGCAGGCGGACCTTTCCCAGGCGCTGCGGGATACCACCCCGGAACACCCCATTGTGCGGTACGACTGCCGCATCACCTTCCAGGGGGAGCGGCGCTGGACCCGGATCATCGCCCGGGCCACCTGGAGCCAGGACGAGCCGCCCCAGTATCTGGGGGCCATCGGCAAGGCCATCGATATCCACGATTCCCACGTCAAGCTATCCAAGCTGGAGCAGATGGCCTCCCACGACCGGCTCACCGGCCTTTTGAACCACGCCACCGCCCGGGAGCAGATCGAAGCCCGGATGGAGGCCCGGCCCCACAACCAATTCGCCCTGGCCCTGCTGGACCTGGACCACTTCAAATCTGCCAACGATACATACGGCCACGCCTTTGGGGACCAGGTGCTGATCCATATGGCGGAGGCGCTGCAGCAGAGCGTCCGCATCGGGGATATCGCTGCCCGGATCGGCGGGGACGAATTCCTCATCTTCCTGGAGTACAGCCAGGATGTGGAGCCCGTCATCCAGCGCATCTACTCCGCCATCAACGGCGGGCAGTACGAAAACTTCCGCATCTCGGTGAGCATGGGTGTCAGCTGCAGCCAGGAGGCGGGCAACGACTACACCGCACTCTTTAATATGGCAGACCACGCCCTGTACGCCGTAAAACGGGCGGGGCGGGGCCAGTACCGTTTTTACAACAGCCGGATGGACAAGGTCCTTTCAGCCATCACCCCCATTGACGGGGAGAAAAAAACACCTGCCGGGGAGGCCGGCGACGAAGGAGGAAGTAAAGTATGACATTGAGGGAATGCTACGAGGCTATGGGGGCCGATTACGACGGAGTGATGGGGCGGCTGCGCAGCGAGCGGATGGTACAAAAGTTTGCCCTGAAATTTTTGGCCGACCCCAGCTATGAGCTGCTGACCAGCTCGATGGCGGCGGAAAACTACGAGGAGGCCTTCCGGGCGGCCCACACCATCAAGGGCGTGTGCCAGAACCTGGGCTTTACCGCCCTGATGAGCTCCAGCAGCCGCCTTACCGAGGCGCTGCGGTCCGGGGTTACGCCGGAGGCGCCTGCCCTGGCCAAGGAGGTCGCGGCCGACTATGAGCGGACCGCCGCCGCCTTAAAGGAGCTCCAGGCCTCGGTTGGATAGGCCGTAAAACATTCTTAGGAGATGCCCCATGAGCATAAAGAATAAAGCAATCCGTTTTTTGATTGTGAGCCTTGCGGTGATACTCATCCTGTGCGGAGTTATCTTTGGCTTTTTGGCCTTCCATATGAATTCGCAGAATGTGGAGACCATCAACGAGGTGGGCACAATCTACATGACCGGGATGAGCGAGCGCATTACGATGCACTTTGAAACCACCGTTGAATTCCACCTCTCTCACCTGGAATCCATCGTCAACGCCAACCCGCCGAAAAGCGATATCCCGGAGGCCCAGCTCCGGGAGCAGCTGGCCTACGAGGCGGAGGCCCGGGGCTTTTTACACCTGAGCCTTTACGACCGGGAGGGGAATATGGAGGTGCTGTACGGCGACGAGATCACCGTCAGCGATCCCCAGCCCTTCCGCACCTCGCTGCTGTCGGGGGAAAAGAAGGTGGCGGTGGGCACCAATTCCGCCGGGGAACGGATCATCCTGCTGGGCATCCCGGCGGAATACCGCCTTGCTGACGGCGAAAAGAGCGTGGCCGCCGTGGCGGGGCTGCCGGTTTCCTACATCCAGCAGATCCTGTCGCTGGACGAGAGCGACACGCTGGTACACAGCCATATCATCCGCCGCAACGGCAGCTTTGTCATCCGCAGCGGCGACGCCTACCGGGAAAACTACTTTGACCGGCTGCGCAGTACCCTGGTGATGGACGACCCGGAGGAGCGGATCCGGGAGCTGGAGGCAGCGATGGATACCCGCTCCAGCTATTCCAGCGTCCTCCATGTTGTATCCAGTACAGACGGCCAAACCGAACGGCAGCACATCTACTGTGTCCCCCTCCCCTCCTCCGAATGGTACCTGGTGGTGGTGCTGCCCTACGGCCAGCTGGACGAGGCGCTGAACCAGCTGAGCAACCAGTGGATCACCATGGTATTGGGCAGCTGCCTGATCATCGTGCTGGCGCTGCTGGTGGTGTTTGCCAAATACTTCCTCATCACCAACCAGCAGATCCGGGACCTGGACGCCGCCCGGGTGGATGCCGAGCGGGCCAGCAGGGCCAAGAGCGAGTTCCTCTCCAATATGAGCCACGATATCCGTACTCCCATGAACGGCATTGTGGGGATGACGGCCATTGCCATCGCCAACATCAACAACATCCAGCAGGTACAGCACTGCCTGAAGAAGATCTCCCTTTCCAGCAAGCACCTGTTGGGGCTTATCAACGACGTGCTGGATATGGCCAAGATTGAAAGCGGCAAGCTGTCGCTGAACATGGACCTGGTATCCCTGCGGGAGGTAATGGACAACATCGTAAACATCGTCCAGCCCCAGGTGCGGGTTAAGCAGCAGAGGTTTGACGTCATCATCCACGACATCGATACCGAGAATGTCTACTGCGACGGGGTGCGGATCAACCAGGTGCTCATCAACCTGATCTCCAACGCCATCAAATTCACCCCGGAGGGGGGCAGTATCCAGGTAACGCTTTACGAGGAGCCCTCCCCCAAGGGGAACAGCTTTACCCAGGTACACCTGTTGGTCAAGGACAACGGCATCGGGATGTCCCCGGAGTTCCAGGCCAAGATCTTCGATTCCTTCTCCCGGGAGGACCGGGCCAGGGTGCAGAAGACGGAGGGCACCGGGCTGGGGATGGCCATCACCAAGTACATTGTGGTAGACGCCATGGAGGGCACCATCGGCCTGGAGAGCGCCCCCGGCCAGGGTACCGAGTTCCACATCACGGTGGACCTGGAGAAGGCGGACACCTCCGAGGTGGACATGGTGCTGCCTTCCTGGGATATGCTGGTGGTGGATGACGACGAGGAGATCTGCCACACTGCTGCCGCCTCGCTAAAGGAGATTGGCGTACGGGCCGATTGGGCCCTGGATGGGGAGACGGCGCTGAAGATGGCGGAGCAACGCCACAAAAACCACAACGACTACCACATCATCCTGCTGGATTGGAAGCTTCCCGGCATGGACGGCATTCAGACAGCCCGGGAGCTGCGGCGGTGTTGCGGCAAGGATACCCCCATCCTCATCATCTCCGCCTACGACTGGGGAGAGATTGAGAAACAGGCCCGGGAGGCGGGGGTATGCGGGTTTATCTCCAAGCCGCTGTTCAAGTCCACCCTTTTCTATGGCCTGCGGCAGTTTGCCGGGGGCGGCAGCTCGGAGGTAGAGGCGGTGCCTGCCCGGGAAAAGGTAGACCTAAGCCGTTGGCGGGTGCTGCTGGCGGAGGACAACGACCTCAACTGGGAGATTGCCCAGGAGCTGTTGGAGGAGCAGGGCCTGACGCTGGAGCGGGCGGAAAACGGCAAGATTTGCGTCGATATGTTCGCAGCCTCCCAGCCGGGCTACTATGACGGTATTTTGATGGATATCCGGATGCCGGTAATGACCGGGTATGAGGCCACCGAGGCCATCCGGGCCATGGATCATCCGGACGCCAAGGAGATTCCCATTATTGCGATGACGGCGGACGCGTTCTCGGAGGATATGCAGAAGTGCTTGGACTGCGGGATGAATGCCCACATTGCGAAGCCGATTGACGTGGACGTGGTGGCCCGGCTGCTGACGAAGTACATTGAGCAGCGCGCCCATGGGGGAGAGTAACACAGCTATGGGATAGCATACAGCCTGTCCCACAGGTTGTGCCCGCCCGGGCCACCGGGCCGCAGGTCCAGGGCCGCGCAGGCCCTGGTCGCTCCCGCAGGAGCGAAACTCCCCAGGTT
>JAAWGY010000083.1 GCA_022795575.1 Angelakisella sp.
TCGTCCTGGGGAGTTTCGCTCCTGCGGGAGCGACCAGGGCCTGCGCGGCCCTGGACCTGCGGCCCGGTGGCCCGGGCGGGCACAACGTGAGGGACAGGCTACTTCGCTTCCCGAAGGGCGGCAAGCACATCTGGGGCCCACCCGCCCCCGTCACCCGATAATAATCCGCCCCGAAGGAATAACCCCCTTGCTGCCGGCAGACTTCATCGCCAGGGCAAGCGCCAAAGACAACAGCCCCACACGCCCCAGGAACATATTCAAAATCAGCACCACCTGCCCCCCCAGCCCCACCGTCCCGGTAACACCCGCCGAAAGCCCCACCGTGGCAAAGGCGGAAGCCTCCTCAAAAACCACATCGATGGCCGGACAAGCCCCGCCCACCGAAAAGAAGATGAGAAAGGTGGATACCGCCACAATGAGGATGCCCATGGAAACCAGCGTCAGAGCCCGGTAAACCGCCCCCTTCTCCACCCTGCGGCGGCGAATGATGGTGTCCTCCTCCCCCCGAAGCACACAAACCACCGTCATTACCACCACCGCAATGGTCGTAACCTTCACCCCGCCCCCGGTGCCCGCCGGCCCCGCCCCAATGAACATCAGCAGAGCGGAAAGCAGCTTGGACTGATCGGTGAGGGAAGCCAGATCCACCGTGTTAAACCCCGCCGTCCGGCAGCTTACCGAGTGGAAAAGGGCGGCGTTAATCCTGCCCGGAACAGAAAGCCCGCCGAAGGTGGCCGGGTTCCCCCACTCCAAAAGCAGAAAGCCGAAGAATCCCACCGCCAGCAGCAGCGCGCTCATCCACAGCACGACACGGGTGTGGACAGTGACGGAGCGGCGGCTGCGCCACCGCATCAGGTCATCCCAAACCACAAAGCCCAGTCCCCCCAGGATGACCAGCGCCATCACCGGCAGGGTGACAGCCCAGTTTTCCGCAAAGGCGGTGAGGGAGGCAAAGGGAACCCCCTCCTGACCCATTAGGTCGAAGCCGGCGTTGCAGAAGGCGGAAACCGAGGTGAACACCGAAGCCGCCAGACCGGCCCGCAGACCCAGCCGTGGAACAAAGGTGAGGGAAAGGAAAGCCGCCCCCACCGCCTCCACCAGCAGCGTCCCCAAAATAACGGTGCGCACCATGTGGCGTACCCCGGCGAAGGAATCGCTGTTTACCGATTCCTTCGCCAGATCGGCGGCGTAGAGCCCCAGCCGGCGGCCCACCAACACCTGGAAAAAGGTCCCTATGGTGACAAGGCCCAGCCCCCCTACCTGGATCAGCCCCAAAATAATGCCCTGCCCCGCCGGGGACCAGTAGCTCCAGGTGTCGTAAACCACCAGGCCGGTGACACAGGTGGCGGAGGTGGCGGTAAACAGGGCGTCCATCAGTGGCGTTACCTGCCCCGACCGGGCGGAAAAGGGCAGCATCAGCAGTAGCGTGCCCAAGGCGATGATGAACAGGAAGCTCAGGCAGATGGTGCGGGCCGGGTTTTGGGCGGTCTTTCCCCGCCCCACCCCGGCCACCGGCTGGTTAAACATATGGTTTTCCCCTCCCTACAGCAGCAGGGCGGGGGAGCTCCCCCACCCTGGCGGCAAATATCCTCAAAACATACAACGTATCCCAAGGAGCCCGCGCCGGATCCCCCTGCTTATCCGGCGCCCCGGAGGACCCTTGCGGTGGCTCCCAGCGTTACCAGCGGCGCCCCGGCTTGGCGGAACGGGCCGGCTTCCCCGCTTTTGCCTTGCGGGGGCCGGGACACCGGGGGGCGCGGCGGGCCGGGGGCCGGTCGTCCGGCAGACCCAGGCGGCGCTTGGCCAGGCGGATGAGCCGTTTGTCGTTGGCAAAGGTGACAAGGCTGCCGGCCTCCAGCAGCGGGGCCCACTGAAGCTCGCTGATCTCCTCCTCCTGGCGCACCAGCTCATCCCCTATGGCCTCCCCCAAAAAGTAGACCACCTGCTTTTTGACCCCGGGCTTGGGGAAGTACTCCACGCTCTCCCGGAAGTTATCGTAGAGGCGGATGGTCAGGCCCGTCTCCTCTCTGACCTCCCGAAGGGCGGTCTGGCGCTCGCTTTCTCCGGCCTCCACATGGCCCTTGGGAAAGGACCAGTGGCCGCCAAAGCGGTGACGCAGCAGCACCAGGTCGTATTGCTCGCCGTTTTTGCGGATTACCAAAGCTCCGCAGGATTTTTCACGCTTCATTGTCCGTCATCCCTTTCTGCCGCAGCAGCGGCCAAAACCGGCCCTCTTCCTCCCCGCGGAAGTGGCCGGGGAAGGGCTGGTTTTGCTCAATACTTTATTACTATACCATTTTTGGCGGCAGAATAAAAGTACCTGATACAGTTTTTTCGGGAAAAGCGGCCTTGACATAAGTCTGATTCCGTACTATAATGGACATTGCGGCGGGTAAGTCCGAAATCAGACAAGGAGGGTGAGCCCTATGGAGGAACAGGACAGCGGGGAGCTGCTGCGGGAGTATAACGGCCTGTACCAAAGCTACGATGACATCTGCCACGACATCGCCCTGGCGGCGGGAATGTCGGTGACAGCCTTCCAGATCCTCTACTACCTGCTGGAAAACGGCGACGGCTGCTTGCAGCGGGACATCTGCGCCATCACCTACACCAGCAAGCAGACCATCCACTCCGCCATCCAAAGGCTGCGGGACCAGGGCATCCTCTGCCTGCGGCCGGGCAAGGGCAGGAATATGCACATCCACCTTACCGAGGCGGGGCGGCAGCTGGCCCGGGAGCGGGTGCTGCCGGCCATCCGGCTGGAGCAGGCCGTCTTTGAGGCCCTTACCCCGGAGGAGAGCCGGGAGCTGCTGCGCCTGACCGGCAAATACCTGGACCTCTTCCGCCAAAAAGCGGAGCAATACATCAACGAAGCAAAGCAAGGATAGGACAACTATTATGAAGATTCAGCAGATTCAGCTTTCGGACCACTTCACCTACCCGCGGCTGCTGCGGTTTACCGGGCCGTCCATGGTGATGATGGTTTTCACATCCATCTACAGCGTGGTAGACGGCTTTTTTGTATCCAACTATGTGGGCAAAACCCCCTTTGCGGCCCTCAACCTCATCTATCCCTTTATTATGATCTTGGGAGCGCTGGGCTTTATGGTGGGCACCGGGGGCAGCGCCATTGTGGCGCGGACCTTGGGGGAGGGCAGGCCGGAGCAGGCCAGCCGCTCCTTTTCGATGCTGATCTGGTCCACCATCGCCGGGGGATTGGCCCTTACCCTTTTGGGCCTGCCGATGCTAAGGCCCATCTCCCGGTGGATGGGGGCGGAGGGGGAGATGTTAGAGGGATGTGTCCTTTACGGCAGCATCCTGTTGGCCTCCCTGATCCCCTTTATGCTCCAAAACGTCTTCCAAAGCTTCCTCATCACGGCGGAGCGGCCCAAGCTGGGGCTTGCCGTCATTGTGGCCGCCGGCATCACCAACATGGTGTTGGACTATTTCTTTGTGGCCCTTTTCCGGTGGGGGCTGGCGGGAGCCGCCGCCGCCACCGCCGCCAGCCAGGCGGTGGGCGGGCTGATCCCGCTTTTTTACTTCCTGCGGGGCGGCAACCCTGTACTGCGCCTCCTCCCCACAAGGCCGGAGCCCCGGGTGCTGCTGGCCACCTTCGCAAACGGTTCCTCCGAGCTGATGACCAACGTCTCCCTTTCGCTGGTGAACATCCTCTTCAACTTCCAGCTGATGAGCCTGGCGGGGGAGGACGGGGTGGCAGCCTATGGGGTGATTATGTACGTCAACTTTGTTTTCCTGGCGGTCTTTATCGGCTACTCCATCGGCAGCGCCCCCATTGTCAGCTACCACTACGGGGCGGAAAACGTGGAGGAGCTCCGGGGACTTTTGCGCAAAAGCGTCCTGCTCACCGCCCTTGCCGGGGTGGCCATGGCGGCGCTCTCCGAGGTGGTAGCCCGCCCCCTGACCGCTGTCTTTGTTGGGTACGACCCGGAGCTGCTGGAGCTGACCTGCCGGGGATTCCAGCTTTACGCCATTTCCTTCCTCTTTGCGGGGTTCAACATCTTTGGCTCGGCCTTCTTTACGGCCCTGGGGGACGGGCTCACCTCCGCGCTGATCTCCTTTTTGCGGACGCTGCTGTTCCAGGTGGCATCGGTGCTGCTGCTGCCGTTGGCGCTGGGCACCGACGGCATATGGCTTTCGGTAGCGGTGGCAGAGCTGGCGGCGCTATTGGTAACGGCGGGCCTGCTGGCGGTTAACCGAAGCAAGTACCAGTACGCATAGAAGAAGGCCATCCGCAACCACACGCCCACAGACACGTTTCCCAACTGGCGGCGCTTTTCCACCTACCGGAAATCCTCCTGCGGGGGGCTTTCCGACACCAGAAGCACCGTGTACCTGCTGGTCCAAAGGGCCAGCGCTCCCAAAGGGGCCCCTTCCGTTCAACGGGAGGGGGCCCTTTTCTCCTGCGCTTCTTTTCCATCAATAAAAAACCAGAGCACGATGAAACAATGCAACAACGATATTACTTTATTTCTATATCATTGACAAAATATAACCACTTTATAGAGGTATCTCCAAATAAAAATAAACTAAATTTATAAAATATTACTTATAGTTAAAAATATTTCCCTTAATTATGAAAAAAACAGGCTATATTCTTGTTTTTACTCATCCCCTAAAAATTTGTATTTTTGCTCCTTTTTTACCTTCTTTTTCAAAAAGCGTCACAAAATTGTCATATCCTTATGCTATACTGTGGAAAAGATGGACAAAAACCCATCCCACAAACGAGAGGAGCAACCCTGTATGAAACATCCACGGCATCAAATCGATCCCAACGACCAGATCGCGCAGGCCCGTTACCTGATCGCCTCCTGCCTTTCCCGGTCTGGCTTTATGATGGTCCCATCCGACGAGCTTTCCCAGCTGGAAAAGGGGCTGGTGGGGCTCACTGTCAACGTATCCATCCCAGGGATGGGGGAGATCCAGCCCCTGTCCTTTACCGGCAGCCTGCTGGAGCTGCACCAGTCCATGGCCCCGGAGGAGGATGTCATCACCTGCGGCGAGCTGATGCTGGACTGCCGGCGGCGGAAGGTTTCCATCGATAACGTCCCCCTGGTGCTCACCCCCCGGGAGCTCCAGCTCCTCACCTACCTGATGCGCAACCGGGACGAGGTGCTCACCCGGGGGCAGCTGCTGGGCGGCGTTTGGGAGCTGGGCTACCGCGGCGACAACCGCACCGTGGACACCCACATCAAATGCCTGCGGCGCAAGTTAGGCGAATACGGGCGCTGCATTGTCACGGTCCGCAAGGTGGGCTACCGCTTCGATTCCTTCGTCCCCCGGTAATCGTCCCCCCGAAAAGCCCCCGGCACGCCGCCCGGGCGGGGCGGGAAAAGCCCGTTTGTGCAGGGGGCCGGGAGATTATGGTTTGGTTTTAACAGGCAAAAGCCGCCGGCAGCGGATCAAGGGCTGCCAGCGGCTTTTTTCTTTTGATGGCTGTGGGGCTTGGCTGCGTCACTCGCCATGGGCATACTTCAGCTTGGTGGCCTGACCGCCCCGGATATGCCGTTCCTGCTTGTTCTTTTCCAGCACCGCCTTTACCTGGCGGTAGAGGTGGTTATTGATGGCGGGTAAACGTTCTGTTACGTCCTTATGTATGGTAGTCGCTAATTAGAACGGTATTGTCCAGCCCTAAATCGCCCAAAAGGCGCAGATAGATGTCAACATTCCCTTCTTTATCCACCTCTATCTTCTGTATAATGCGTTTGAGTTGTGTGTTTGTCATCTCATGCACATCGGTGATATCCTGGATCTCCTGAAAGGTACTGCTTAGAATGGCCTCCAGCTGATCGCTTTTGGTCAGGTTGTAGGATACCATCTTTAACTCGTTTTCCAGCCGCTCCATCTCCCGGCGCATCCCGCCAATCTTGGCGTTCAACTCCTCACGGGTGATCAGATCGTCGGTGTACATGTCCATATACTTCTCGCGAGTTTTTTCCAACTTGGCCAGCTTGGCGGTGAGTTCTTTTTCATAATCCAAGTTTTCATCCTTTGCCTTATAGACCCTTTGAAACTGGCTCACTACATGGCTGATGACCGACTTCTTCGCTTTCAGCACCTGGGCAAAATACTCCTGCAAAACCCCGATCAATTCCTCTTCATCCACTGTGACGGCGTTGGGGCAGCTTTCGGCCCCCCTCCCGTTGTGACCGGAACAAACCCAGCGGACATAGGTATTTTTATAGTGTCTCACGGTACGGCGGAAGGACCAGCCGCATTCCTTGCACTTGATCAGCGTGGAGAACAGATGCTTGTTGCTCTGCCGCTCACGGGTGATCTTAAAAGCACCGTGTCGGGAGTGCAGGACCTCCTGGGCCTGCTGGAATACCTCCGGGGTGATGATCTGCAGGTCGGGACGGTCGGTGACGATCCAGTCGGTTTCATCCTTCTCTGCCCGTTGGCCTGTCAGAAAGTCCGTAACCTCCTGCTTGCCGTTGATGATCTTGCCGGTATACAATTCATTGGTGAGAATGCGGCAGACGGCGTTTTGACTCCAAAGGCAGCCCCGTTTGGTTCGGCGGCCCTGCTCATTGAGAAGGTTGGCGATCTTGGCTCCACCGTGGCCCTCTTGGGTGTACCAGTGGTAAATCTGGCGGATAACGGCGGCCTCCTCCTGGTTGATGGTCAGGTTAAAATAGTCCCCGATGGTCTTGTCGTAGCCGTAGACGATGTTGGGCACACGCCCCTTCTCAGCATTGAGCCGCTTGCCGAATTTCACGCGCTTTGAGGTGTTGGCGCTTTCCTCCTGGGCCAGGGCGCCGAAGATGGTGAGGACAAATTCGCTGTTGCCCATGCTGGTCATGTTGGCGGTCAGAAACTGCGTCTCAATGCCCAGTGCCTTTAATTTGCGGATGTTTTGCAGCAGGTCCACGGTGTTCCGGGCGAACCGGGAGATGTCCTTGACCACTACCATTTGGAAGAGGCCTTTCTCGGCGTCGGCGATCATACGCAGGAATTCCTTGCGGTTCTTGGTTTTGGTGCCGGAGATGCCCTCGTCGGCGTAGAGGCAGACCAGCGTGTCTCCGGTGCGCTGGGTGTACTGGGCGAAAAAGTCTTTTTGGGCTTCCAGGCTGTTTAGTTGGTCCTCTTTGTCGGTGGAGACACGGCAGTAGGCGGCGATATTCATGGGCAAACCTCTCTGTGAAAACAAAATCGTTCTGATATATCTGTATTATACCACGGCATAGATCAAGAAGCAACAAAAAACAGGGACGCCCTGCGTTATGCAGAGCGCCCCTTGCGGCAAACCGGGATTTCATCCAAGGCGGAAGCGGTGTTGGCGGCTTTCTGTATCGCTGCCTCCACCTTTTCCGCGTTGGCCTCGATAAAAATTTCGAGTATGTAGTCGGCGGTCACAGCCGCTGGATTGGGGTCGTGGAAGCGATAGTTGAGTTTGCGCTTCTTCACAGTGGCTCTGACACCTCCTTGCTGTTCCTTCGTCCAATTTTATGTGAGCGGAGAGGAAAATAGACCTTTACGGAAATGTCTCATTCTGATAAAATATCTTTAAGAAAATCCTCAACAACTTTGTTTTCAGCATAACTGCGGGGTTCATAACCGTTGGCTTCCAAAAACTGCACTAACTCATCAGGAATCTCCTCTAAAGTGCTGGGAATCACTTCACGGGGGCATTTCCCTTTCAATCCATCCACGATTTCCAACTCCTCCAGCCGCTGAATGAGTTTAGCTGCCTTATTCCATCCAAGATGAAAGGTGGTCATCAGCATGTTCACCGAAATTGTATCAAGCCTCAACGCCCAAACAATAACATCTGCCAAAAGCTGGTCTTCTTTTGACAAGCCCTTTCTGACCACTGAACAGGTCAACTTTTCACCAGAAATACCAGTTGGCTCGGTTTGAGCATCAGGGATTTTCAGCGAAAACCCTTTATCTTTGCCATACTGTCTGATAATCCGCTTAATCAATCTTGCAAGCTCACTTTCAGTAGCATATACACCTTGAATCCGTTGCAGATCATGAGTCGGGCTTTTCAGCAGCATTTCCCCTTGACCGGACAGATTTTCGGCCCCACCCTCACCGAGTATGACCTCCGAAAAGTTTTTCTTGGCACATTTGAACGCAATACGGGCGGTGATGTTTCCAAGGTCGACCTTCATGTTCTGGAATGTTGGATTCTGGGCCGCCAGAACAAGATGGATTTTGGCGTGCCGGCCCCGCTGGAGAAGGCTGGAAATGCTGTCGATGATAAACTGCTTCTCGGTTTTTTCGATACCCAGGAACAGGGCCGGGAATTCATCAATGACCACCACTAACCTTGGCAAAAGCAAAAACTCCAAGATGTTTGAGTGTTCCAATGTGATGCGGCGTTTCATTTCAGAAATGAGAGCGTTCAGTGTCCTTGCTGTCATAGTGCGATTTTGAACGATTGGACACGAAAGGTGGGGCAACTTCTCAAACACCAACAAATCCGTGGCTCCCGCATCGATCAAAATAAAGTTGATCCAAGACGGCGATTTAGTGTAGGCGATGCTGGCAATTAAGGCCTGCAAGCCGACTGTCTTGCCAGAATTAGTGGAACCACCCAAAAGAAGGTGGGGGAACTTTGCCAGATCTTCAATGACCAGATCACCAAAAGCATCATGCCCAACAATGTAAGGGATTTTGGCCCCCGCTAAGGCCGTTTGGTAGTTTGGATTTCTAAGAAGCTGTTTAGTATCTATTCAAAAGCAAACGAATAAAAGCGAGAGAAAACATTTGAAAAGAGTTCTGCAATTTGCGCTCGCAGTTTTTCCAAAG
>JAAWGY010000084.1 GCA_022795575.1 Angelakisella sp.
AATGCTCGGAATCCACCAAGGATTCCTTGCGCTTTTCTCCTTGCAATCCCCCTCCCCCTGGGAAAAATCCGGGCACTTCGACTTTAGGGACACGCCTTAGGAAAAGGTACGACACCTATTGAAATGAACGAGGTCCTGTTTGCCCGCGACCGGCTGCTGCCGGGGATGCAGGGGAGAGGGACAAAATTCTGATGGGAAAAGGTAACGTTATGAACATCGAATTCGTTTTACGAAAGATATGGCTTTCGGCAATACGACAATTATTCGGCGATGATGCGAAAGCATTTTGTGTAGCGGGGGCGGATTGTAATCGGTAAGTGGGCTTACCGCCAAACACAGCCTACCAACCCACAACCGCCCCAATAAAAGCTATCCCCCCTGCCGCCCCTGCCACTCCGCCAGCTTCAAATAAAGCTGGATCTTAAGCCGCAGCTCCCCGTTGTTCAAGTCGCAGCCGGTCAGCTCCCGGATCTTGCCCAACCGGTAAAGCAGGGTGTTCCGGTGGATGCAAAGCTCCTTGGCGGCGGTCACGGGATCGTCCACATGGAGCAGGTACCGCTCCAGTGTCCGCACCAGCCGGGAGCCGTTCCTTTCGTCATACGCCTGTAGGACCCGCACCTCCTCCGGGCAGAAGTCCCGCAGCTGGTTGCGCTTCAAAAGAAGCTGCGCCGCATAGTAGGGCATCATCTCCCCGTACCGGTAAAGAAGGGTGTCCCGGCCCAAAAATGCCCCCACATCCGCCGCGCGGATGGCCTGGCGGTAGTGGCGGGCGGCATCCGCCAGCTCCTCAAAGGGCTCGCTGACGCCGGCAAACAGGCCGTTATCGGCAAAAAACTGCTCCAGCAGCGCCTCCTCCCCTTGGGTGAGGAGGCGCTTTTCCGGGCGGCTGAGGAACACCACCAGATTCCGCTGGTGGATGGTCCAGTGGCAGTCCGGGATGCTCCGCCGGAGGTTGTCCGCCACCGATTGCAGCCGGCTCTCGGAATAATCGCTCCGGCCCTCCCCCACCACCATCACCAAAAACCACCGGTACATCTTCCACCGCAGGATGTTGGCCCGCTGCTCAATGGTCCTGCGGTCCTGGAGCTTGCCGCTGAGCAGGTCGCTGAGGAGGTAGTTGTACATCATCCCCCGGTTGTCCTTGTAGAAATCGTTCTTTTCCAGCTCCACCGCCACAATCTTGGTAAACCGCTCCAGCAGCTCGTAGTCCAGCTCCCGGAAAGGCCGGTTTGCGTCTACAATGGCGATGCTGGCAATGGTGATGCCGTGGAGCCGCACATCGGAAAAGAGCCAGCACTCGTTTTTATCCGACCGCCGGGAGAAATAGACCGCCCCCTCCTTGCGGCCCTTGTTGGCAATTACGCCGTCCCTCCGCATGGATTCTATGTTCTCCAGGTGGACATAGCCCAGGGCCTTTTCCGCCTCCAGGCTCTGGTTCTGGAAGGTGGTGGTGTGGGACATGGCGATGATCTTGTACGCCTGGTCGTTGATGAACAGCGGGTTTTCAAACACCTCGCAGGCCACATCCACCAGCCCCTGGATCCCCACCCCGGTGTAGAGCGCGTCCAGGATGCGCCGCATGGCGTAGGTGACGGTTGCCTCGTCGATCATAATGTCGGCAATGCGGTTGAGGATGTCGAACTGGTTGGTCCCCCGCTGTGCCAGATAGAGGTTCAGCCCCTCGCTTTTCAGCAGACCGGGGGGGACCTCCCCGTCCTGGATGCAGATGAGGTTGGCGGAGCTGCCCTCCTCCAGCGCCGGGGGCAGCTCCGAGGTGTAGCCGGCGTAGAGGCAGGCGGGGAAAAACCGGGACTGCCCGGGCTTGATCATCTTGTGGGTCTGGATATAGGTGGGGCCGGGGGTGGCCGCAGCCTCCCTTAGGGGAAACGCCTCCCCCAGCCTGTCCAGTATTTTCTGCATCTCCAATAGCCGTTTCCTCCGCCTTGTGAGCGCTCACAATTTTGTGGGCGTTTTTTGCTGCCTGTTCTGTTTGGGGGAACATTGCTTCCGCCCCTTTTATTATATAAAATGTGATTGTAAACCGCAAGAAAAAAGGCGATATAGAAAAATATTTGTGCGATATCGCCAAAGGAAAGGAGCTATGTAGTATGAGCGTGCGCCAGCAGGCAGTGGAGAAAATTATGGAACGGTGCTGTGCCCTCTTTGGCAAAAAGCGGGAGGAGCTCACCGAAGACACCCGGTTTATCGAGGATTTGGGGGCCCGCAGCGGCAATGTATCCCAGATGACCAACTTCCTGGAGGACGAATTCGATGTGGAGATCTCCTTTATGGAATTCCGCCGCCGTTCCACCATCGGTATGGCCGCAGACTACATCGAGGAGCTTTGTGAAGAGTAACAGCAGAAAGGGAGGAACCGAAAATGCCTGATATGCCCATGATGCCCGAACCTGTCCGCGTTACCAAAAAAGAAGTCTTTGGCGGCGTGGAGATGGAGACCATCTACCGCCAGGGCAAAACCCCTGTGGACCCCAAGGATGAGAACCGGGACGCCGGCGGCCCCGGGATGAACTCCATGGGGATGGGTGTCTGCCCCGCCCTGAACCCCCGCACCTACGAGTGCGCCCCCGGCATCCTCTGCGAGCAGGACGTCGCCGTCAAAATGCGGGACGGCGTCACCATCTATGTGGATATCTTCCGCCCCAAGGACAAGGTGGGCATCCCCTGCATCATCTCCTGGAGCTTCTACGGCAAGCGCCCCGGGGAGGGGATGAGCGAATGGCAGATCATGGGGGTGGCCCCCGGCACCGTCTCCAAGCTCACCAAGTTTGAATCCCCCGATCCCCTGTACTGGTGCTACAACGACTACGCCATCGCTAACGTGGACCCCCGTGGCGTGGGCCACTCGGAGGGGGATGTTAGCATCTTTGGCAGCCAGGACGCCCGGGACGGCTACGACTTCATCGAGTGGGTGGCCCAGCAGCCCTGGTGCAACGGCAAGGTGGGCATGGGGGGCAACTCCGCCGTGGCCATGACCCAGTGGCGCATCGCCGCCCAGCAGCCGCCCCACCTCTGCTGCATCGCCCCCTGGGAGGGCACCTCCGATATCTACCGGGAGAGTATGTTTGAGGGTGGCGTTCCCGCCGTCTCCTTCAATGAGTTTATCGTCGGCTCTGTCACCAGCGAGAATATGGTGGACGACCTGGTGGCCATGGCCCAGCGCTCCCCCCTGATGAACCCCTACTGGGAGGATAAGATCCCCGACTTCTCCAGGATCACCATCCCCTGCTACTGCACCGCCTGCTGGAACCACTTCCACCTCCGGGGGGCCTTCCAGGGTTTCCGCAAGATCAAGTCCAAAAAGAAGTGGATGCGGGCCCACCGGGAGTTTGAGTGGCCGGACGGGTACAGCCACGAGAGCATTGCGGAGCTGAAGCTCTTCTTTGACCGGTACTTAAAGGACATCCACAACTGCTGGGAATCCACCCCCCGGGTGCGGCTGGAGGTGATGGACGCCAAGGAATTCCTCTACGCCAAAAACCGCCCGGAGACCTCCTTCCCCTTAAAGCGTACCGAGTACAAAAAGCTGTACCTGGATGCCGCCAGTCATTCCCTGTCCTGGGAGCCGGTGGCGCAGCAAAGCAAGGTGAGCTACGACGGGGAGACCGGCGTCACCACCTTTGACATCAAATTTACCGAGGACACCGAGATCACCGGCTACATGAAGCTCCATATGTGGGTGACGGCGGAAAGCTACACCGACGCCGACATCTTTGTCAACATCCAGAAGCTGGATACCAAGGGCGAGTGGCTCCCCGTCTCGGTGCTGGGGGAACCTCACCCCGGCACCTGGGGCAAGATGCGTGTCTCCCACCGGGCCCTGGACGAGGAGAAGTCCACCCACTTCCAGCCTGTCCAGAGCCACCTTGCGGAGGAGAAGATCCAGCCCGGGGAGGTGGTGCCGGTGGATGTGGAGCTGGTGCCCATCAGCCGCTTCTGGCACAAGGGCCAGTCCCTGCGGATCCAGATCGCCGGGCATTACATCCGGGAGGGCTGGTTCGAGCCCCTGTTCTGGGATACCGACAACCACGGGGATACCTCCGTCTACACCGGCGGCAGGTATGACTCCTACCTCCAGATCCCGGTGGTTCCGCCCAAGTTTGTGGACGGCGACATCGAGTACGGCAGGAAAGACTGATCACCGGATAAATCGACCCACAAGGGCAGCGGTCAAACGGCTGCTGCCCTTTTTGTACCCAAAATTCGGTGAGGGGAGGGAAAGACGGATGCTCATCGGCATTGGAACGGATATTTTTGCCCTGGGGAGGTTATCTCCCGCCGCCACCAATCGGAACGACTCCTTTTTCCGCCGGGCCTATACCCCGGCGGAGCAGGCGGAGGCCGGCCTGGCGGCAAACCGGCTGGAATACCTGGCGGGGCGGTTTGCCGCCAAGGAGGCGGTCTATAAGGCGGTGAGCTTGTGCGGGGCGGAATTTGCCCCCGGGGACATCCAGGTGACAGATGACGGGGACGGCCGCCCCCACGCTCTGCTGTTGGGAAAGACAAAGGCCCGGTTGGAGGAGAAATACGGTCCCCGGTATCGCATCCACATCTCCATCTCCCGCGAGGATGACTTTGCCATCGCCTTTGCGGTGGCGGAGCAGGACGAAAGGAGCGTTTGACTATGGACATTATGGAAAGCATCTATCAGCGGGCAAGGTCTGCCCCCCAACGGGTGGCCTTCCCGGAAGCCACCGAGGAGAAGATCCTCCAAGCCGCCCGGACCTGCGCCGGCCAGGGCATCTGCCGCCCGGTGCTGGTGGGGGATCCCGACGCCATCCGGGCCGCTGCCCGGCAGTACGACGTTGCCTTGGACGGGATAGAGGTGGTGGACGCCTTTGCCGAGGTGGCGCTGGCCGCGCTCATCGCCGACTACACAGCGAAATACCCCCTGAACAGCGCCAAGACCATGAGGCGCAAGGCCAAAGACCCTATGTACACCGCCCTGATGATGCAGGCGGCGGGGCAGGTGGATGTCACCTTTGCCGGGCTCACCCATTCCACCGGGGATGTCATCATGGCCGGGCAGATGGTGGTGGGCCTCCAGGAGGGGGTTTCCACCATCTCCAGCGTGGGCATCTTTCACATCCCCGGCTACGAGGGCTGCGAGGGCCCCCTGCTGGCCTTTGGGGACAGCGCCGTCTGCACCGACCCCGACGCCGACCAGCTGGCCAGCATCGCCATTGCCGCCTGCGACACCGTCCGGGCGCTGGTGGGCTGGGAGCCCCGGTGCGCCCTTCTCTCCTACTCCACCTGCGGCAGCGGGGAGGGCCCCCTGGTGGACAAGGTGGTGGAGGCGGTAAAGATCGCCCAAAACCGCCGCCCCGACCTTGCCATCGACGGGGAGTTTCAGCTGGATTCCGCCATCAGCCCCAAGGTGGCCGCCAAAAAGGTCAGGCGGGAGAGCCGGGTGGCCGGCCGGGCCAACATCATCATCTGGCCCGACCTGAACGTGGGCAACGTGGGGGTTAAGCTGGTGCAGCAGTTCGCCCGCGCCGACGCCTACGGCCCCATGCTCCAGGGCTTTGCCAAAATCGTCTGCGACTGCTCCCGGGGGGCCCCGGTCTCCGAGCTGGTGGGGAACATCGCCATGAGCTGCGTACGGGCACAGGGGGTAAAGTGAAATGAAGGAGTATACCGTCTTTGTGGTCAATCCCGGCTCCACCAGTACCAAGGTGGGCCTGTTCCGGGGGGAGGACTGCCTCTTTTCCAAAACGGTGGAGCATGACGCCGCTGTCTTAAAGGAATACGCCACCATCAGCGACCAGCTCCCCTACCGCCGGGAGACCATCGCCGACCTGCTGGAACAAAACAACATCGACCTTTCCGCCGCGGACGCCTTTGTGGGCCGGGGCGGCGGGCTGATGGCCATGGAGGGGGGCGTCTACCGGGTAGGGGACACCCTGCTGGACCATGCCCGCCGGGGGGCCAACGGGGTGCAGCATCCCGCCAACCTGGGGAGCCAGCTGGCTAACGAGTTTGCCGCAAGGTACGGCAGGCCCGCTTTTGTGGTGAACCCCCCGGACACCGACGAGCTCTGCGACCTGGCCCGTGTCACTGGCATCAAGGGCGTTTACCGGAACGTCCATCTCCACGCCCTGAACCTCAAGGAGACCGCCCTGCGCCACGCCAAAAGCCAGGGGCAGCGCTATGAGGCGCAAAGCTATATTGTCTGCCACATCGGCGGGGGGATCTCCGTTTCCGCCCACCAAAACGGCAGGATGATTGACGGAACCGACATCGTCGGGGGCGAGGGCCCCATGGCCCCCACCCGGTGCGGCGCTGTCCCGGTGGCGGAGCTGCTCCGGTATGCCCAGGGCAAGGACTCCAAGGAGGTCCGCGCCCTCTGCACCCGCACCGGCGGCTTTGTCAGCCATCTTGGGACTGCCGACACCAAGGAAGTCACCCGGCGGGCCGCGGAAGGGGATCAGACCGCCCGCCGGGTATGGGAGGCCATGCTTTACCAGCTGGCCAAGTCCATCGGGGCCATGGCGGCTGTCCTCCACGGCAGGGTGGACGGCATCCTGCTGGGGGGCGGCATGGTCCACAGCAAAGAGCTGGTGGATTCCATCACCGCCGCCTGCGGCTGGATCGCCCCCGTCTTTGCCTACCCCGGGGAGTTCGAGCTGGAGGCCATGGCGGCGGGGGCCATCCGGGCCCTCTGCGGCGCCGAACAGGCCAAGGAGTACACCGGCAAGCCCCGGTGGAACGGCTTTGAGGACGAGAAATGAATCTGACAAAAAAGCGCTGGATGATTCTGGCCGCCTGCTGCTTCATCAACCTGTGTATCGGCTCCCTTTATGCCTGGAGCGTCTTTGCCGCCCCTATGGCGGCGCACCTCCAGGCGCTCTCCGGGGGTGAAGCCCCCAATCTGGCGGTGATCTTCACCATTGCCAACGGGGTGGGGCCGGTGACGATGATCTCCGGCGGCGCTCTCCAAGGAAAACTTGGCCCCCGGCGGGTGATCCTCCTGGGCGGGCTGCTGTTTGGCCTGGGGATGTTCTTCTCCGGCTTTGCCACAAGCGTTTCGGTCCTGCTTCTCACCTACGGGCTGGGGGTTGGCCTCGGCGTGGGGATGGTTTACGGCTGCACCGTCTCCCACTGTGTCAAATTCTTCCCGGACAGGCGAGGGCTCATCGGCGGTATTGCCACCGCCTCCTACGGCATCAGCTCGGTAGTGGTTCCGTTGCTTGCAAACGCCCTCATCAGCCGGTTCAGCGTGACGGCAGCCTTTCGTGTCCTGGGCCTTGCCATGCTGGCGGTGATTGGTCTTTGCGCCCTGGCGGTTATCCCCTGTCCTGCCGGATTTGTCCCGGAGGGCTGGGAGCCTCCCCATACCGCCGGCGGCAGCACCGCTGCGGTCAAAGACCACACCTGGCGGGAGATGCTGGCCAGCCCGGCCTTTTACGCCATGCTGCTGATGCTCTGCTGCGGGGCCTTCTCCGGCCTGATGATTACCTCCCAGGCGGCGCAGATTGCCCAGCGGATGGTGGGGATGACGGCGGCAGAGGCTGCGGCGGTGGTCTCGGTGCTGGCGCTGTTCAACACCTTTGGGCGCATCCTGGCGGGGTTTCTCTCGGACCGGCTGGGGGCGGTGAACACCATCCTGGGGGTGTTCCTGGTTTCCATCGCCGGGCTGCTGCTTCTGTATTGCTCCGGGCCGGGGGCGGTGGGTTCCTTCTACGCCGGGGTCTGCATTGTGGGCCTTTGCTTTGGTTCCATCATGGGGATCTATCCCGGGTTTACCGCGGCCCGGTTCGGGAGCAGGTATAACGGGGTTAACTACGGCATTATGTTTATCGGCTTTGCTGCCGCCGGGTGTTTGGGGCCGATGATCATGAGCGGGATATACGGTTCTACCGGGGCTTATCAGCCGGCGTTTCTCTTGGCTGCTCTGCTGGCGGCAGCGGGGTGCGGGCTGAATGGCGTTTGCCGGATGTTTGGCTGGGGGAAGGAATAGGTTTTGGCGAGAAAGCAAAGCCACTTGTTTAACGGGTGGCTTTGCTTTTTTGGTACTTTTGCACCAAAATATTTTATACTTACAATATAACCACAGCATATTGTTGACGATATATTTTTTGGCATAATGACGATAATCTTCATATTAAATTGTTACATTTTAGTATTGACGACAATATTTTTATATGCTATAGTATTGTTAAACTACAGGAGGTGTTGTATATGCCAGCGTCAAAAGCACAGCAAAGAGCAGTTAGCAGGTATGTAAAAAAGAATTACGACCGCGTAGAAATTAAAACCCCAAAGGGCGGAAAAGACGAAATCCGAGCCCACGCCACCGCTCAGGGGGAAAGCGTCAACGCTTTCATCTGCCGGGCCATCCGGGAGGCGATGGAGCGGGACAACGCAGAACAGCCGCCCCAGGATTGACCGCCGCATCCCGTCCGCCTGCTCCAGAGGAGGCGGAGGGGCCTTCTCCCTCCGTATCCGCGAAGCTCCATAGGGCGGGGAATCCGTCGACGCACCGTGAGCTACAAACCATTACATATTTTGTTCAGCACAGCCCAACGATTCACACCACTCTAAGAACCTGTATTCATAACCGTCTGACGCAGTCAGGCCAGGTCTTTTCCCGCCCTGCCGCGTTACTGCGCCCGCAGGCGCGTCCAGGCGCAACCGCCGCAGGCGGCTCTTAGCGC
>JAAWGY010000085.1 GCA_022795575.1 Angelakisella sp.
GCTCCCTCCTTCCGGTTGGCCTGATAAGGTGCCTCCGGCGGATCCTATTCCCTGCGGGGGGTTCCCTCCCTTCGGTCGGGTGGAGCCTCCGGCGGATTTAATTCCCTGCGGGGGGAAAGTATGGGATGGGCTTGCTGGGTTGTGGCTATGTTTGATTGTGGGGGTTGGCTTTTTTGGGGCCCACCAGCCCAAAAGCCTGCCCCACCACATCACAAAGAATCAAGCATCCACCCCTGCTACCGGTTCCTCCCCATACAGGAAAGCCTTCGCCCGGTGGTAGCTGGTGTCATCCCCCACAATCAGCAGCTTGTCCCCTGCCCCAAGGACAGCATAGGGGCCGGGGGAAAGAAGAAGCTTTTCCCCCCGCTTGATGGCAATGATGGTAGCTTGGGTGTTGTTCCAAAAGTTCAGCTCCCCGATGGTGCGCCCCTGCTGGCGGCAGTCGCCGGTGATCTCCAGCTCGTAGGGGGTGAGGGGGTTCAGGTAGTTAAAGCGGCCGGCGGCGTCCAGCAGCTCCCTGGTTTGGGCGGTAAGGCGGCGGCTGATCTCCTCCTGCTGCTCCAGCAGCTGGTTGATGCTGGCCCGGATGGAGTTGATGCTGTCCAGGTCCTGGGCGCGGTCCACAAAATCCTGGGCCGCCTCTGCCGAGCGGATGATGATCCCCTCGCTGGGCACCACCTCCAGCACCTCCGCCGTCTCCAGCAGGGCTACCGCCCGGCGGATGGTCTCCGGCGAGACGTTGTACTGCCCCGCCAGGGTGGAGCGCCCCCGGAGCTTATCCCCCATCCGGTACCGCCCCGCGGCAATACCCTGGGCGATATCCAGGGCAATCTGTTTGTAGACGGATTTTTCTGCGGCCATGATTGTCTCCCCTTCCCTGCCGGCTCTTCCCCAATACTTTAACACAGCCGGGGTGGAAAGTAAAGTGATTTGCCCCGCCGCCTGCTCCGGATGACCATCTGCCCGGCCCCTCCCCCGACAGGTTGGACGGCCACGAAATCCCGTTGCAATCCTCCCCCCGCCTGTGCTACACTAAAGACAACCAACTACAGAAAGGATGAACCGCCACGCAGACTGTTACCCGCGGCTACTGCCCAAAGGACGCTGCCGAATTCGGCCCCAAATCGGCGGCTAAGCTGAACGCCGCCCTCCAGGAGCTGTTTTACCTCCTGAACCGGGGGTACGATGTCAAGTCCGCCTCCACCTTTATCGGCAACCACCACCTTCTCTCGGAGCGCCAGCGGCTGGCCCTGGCCCGTATCGCCTCCCCAGAGGAGGCCCTGCAAAGCCGGCGGGAAAGGGAGCTCCCCTCTCCACCGGCGGCGGTGGCGCTGGACGGCTTCAACACCATTATCACCCTGGAGGTGGCCCTCTCCGGCTCGCTGCTGCTGTTGGGGTTGGACGGGACAGTCCGTGACCTGGCGGGGCTGCGGGGAACCTACCGCATCGTGGACAAAACACCCCAGGCAGTGGCGCTGGTGCTCTCCCGGCTGGAGGCGCTGGGGGTCCGGGAGGCCACCTTTTACCTGGACCAGCAGGTCTCCAACTCCGGCCGGCTCCGGGGGCTGCTGCTGGAGATGGGGGCCGGCCGTTCTGTCCGGGTGGAGGCAGTGCTGCACCCCAGCGTGGACGGCGTCCTCTCCCGGATGAACGGGGTCATCACCTCCGACGCCATCATCCTGGACAACTGCGGCAGCTGGTACAACCTGAACCGGGGAATCATCGAGGATTCCGTTGCGGAGGCCTGGATCTTCCGCTCCTCTTTGACATAAGAGACGGCAGGGCCTGCGCTACAAAGCACAGGCCCTGCCATTTTCTGAAAACATTCCAACCGGTATTATGGCCGGAGGCACCCCCGTTATTTGGCCGGGGGGATCTCCCCCACCCCGGACAGGATGTGCTGGGGACGGAAGGGGTAGCGGTCGATGTCCTCCCGGTTGGTAACGCCGGAAAGGACCAGCACCGTATCCAGGCCGGTTTCGATCCCCGCGATGATGTCGGTGTCCATCCGGTCCCCCACCATAGCCGCCTCCCCCGAGTGGCACCCCAAAAGCTTCAGGCCGGTGCGCATCATCAGCGGGTTGGGCTTGCCCACAAAGTAGGCAGACTTGCCGGTGGCCAGCTCGATGGGAGCGGTAAGCGCCCGGCAGGCCGGCGCAATGCCGTTTTCCACCGGACCGGTAAGGTCGCTGTTGGTGCCAATCAGCTTGGCCCCGCCCAGCACCAGCGTCACCGCCTTTTGGATGTTCTCAAAGCTGTAGTTGCCGGTCTCCCCCACCACCACGTAGTCCGGGTTGACGTCGTTCATGGTGATGCCGGCGCTGTACAGCGCCCCCACCAGGCCCGGGGCGCCGATGACGTAGGCCGAGCAGCCCGGCGCCTGACGGCTGAGGAAGCTTGCCGTGGCCAGGGCGCTGGTGTAAAAGTGGCTCTCGTCCACGGCAAGGCCCATCCGTTCCAGCTTCTGCTGGAGCTCCTTGGGGCTGCGCTCGCTGGAGTTGGTGAGGAAGAGGAAGCTCTTGTTTTCCCGATAGAGCCAGTCCACAAACTCCTTGACACCGGGGAGAAGGATGTTGCCGTGATAGATGACACCATCCATATCACAGATAAAGCCCTTTTTCTCCCGCAGTAAATTCAGGTTGTTTTCCATGGAGCAGATACCTCCTGTCTGTCTTTTGTTGATTATCTCTAATTTTGTACGCCTATATTCTACCATTTGCACAATGAACAGGCAAGGGTATTTTTGTAAAAATTTGGTGAAGACGGGTTAATCCCGCAGCACAAAGCCGTAGGGCAGCAGCTCCCGGAGGGTGAGGGCCTTCCGCTCCCCCTGGTGGTTTTCCAGCAGCACCAAAAATTCGTCCGGGTGGCAAAATTCGGCCATCACCTGGCGGCAGACGCCGCAGGGGTAGGCGAAGCCCTCCCCGCCGGCGGGGGTGCCGTCGGCAAACTGGCCCACAACGGCGATGGCGGTAAACTCCCGCTCCCCCTGGGCCACCGCGGAAAAGATCGCGGTGCGCTCGGCGCAGTTGGTGGGGCCGTAGGCGCTGTTTTCGATGTTGCAGCCGGGGTAGAGCTTCCCGCTTTTGGTGAGCAGGGCGGCCCCCACCCGGAAGCCGGAATAGGGTACGTAGGCGTTCTTGGCAGCCTCCCAGGCCGCGGGGATCAGGGTGTCCATCAGCTTTTGACGATCCATGGTTGTGCTCCTTTTCTTCTACTCATTTGATCAGCTTGCGAATCAGCGCCAGCTTTTTGCCGGTGTAGGGGGGGTACCGCACCGGAAGATCCAGCCCCAGGCCCCGGTAAAGGACGCTGCGGTAATGGGTAAAGGCATCAAAGCTTGCCTTGCCGTGGTAGGCCCCCATGCCGCTCTCCCCCACCCCGCCAAAGGGCAGGGCCGGGGCGGAAAGCTGCACCACCGTGTCGTTGATGCAGGCCCCGCCGGACGCGGTGGCCCCCAGCACCGTCCGCTGCCGGGCCCTGTCCCGGGAGAAGAGATAGAGGGCCAGCGGCTTTTCCCGGCTGTTGACAAAGGCGACCGCCTCCCGCAGCTCCCGGTAAGGGAGGATAGGCAGGATGGGGCCGAAGATCTCCTCGGTCATCAGGGGGGAGGAAGGGTCGGGGCTGTCCACCAGGGTGGGCTCCAGCAGCAGGGCCCCCTCCCGGTAGCCGCCGCCGTAAAGGACGGTTTGGCCCTGGAGGAGCTGGAGCAGCCGGTCCAGGCGCCGCCGGTTGACAATCCGGGGCAGGTCCGGGTTTTGCAGCGGCCTGGGGCCGAAGGACACCCCGATGGCCCGGATCATCTCCCGGGTAAGGGCCTCCTTTTTGTCCTCCTGGACCAGGACATAGTCCGGGGCGACGCAGGTTTGGCCGCTGTTTAAGAGCTTGCCGAAGATGATCCGCCGGGCGGCCAGGGGGATATCCGCCGTTTCGTCCACAATGCAGGGGCTTTTGCCCCCTAACTCCAGGGTGACGGGGATAAGGTGCTTTGCCGCAGCGGCCATCACCGCCCGGCCCGCCGCCGGGCCCCCGGTGAAGAAGATTTTGTCAAACCGCTGCCGGAGCAGCTCCTCCCCCGTCTCCCGACCCCCCTGTACCACCGCCGCCTGCTCCGGGGGGAAGGCGTCCCGGAGCACCGCCGCCAGCACCGCTGCTGTGGCGGGGGCCTGCTCCGAGGGCTTCAGAATCACCGTGTTCCCCGCCGCAATGGCCCCGGCCAGGGGAATCAGGCTAAGCTGCACCGGGTAATTCCAAGGGGAGAGCACCAGCACCTGGCCGTAGGGCTTGGGGTAGATCCGCCCGATGGCCGGGAGCTGGGCCAGGGGCGCGGGGACGGTGCGGGGGGCCATCCACCGGGGGAGCTGCCTTTGCAGCAGGCGCAGCTCCTCCAGCACCAGGCCAACCTCGGTCATATAGCCCTCCATCCGGCTCTTGTTCAGGTCGGCCTTTAGGGCGTCCAGCAGTCCCCCCTCCCGCAGGCGCACCGCCTGCTCCAGCCGCCGCAGCGCCGCAAGGCGGGCGGGCAGCCTTTGGGCGGAGCCACCGGCGTAAAAGGCCCGCTGCCGGGCCAGCAGTCTTCCGATATCCATAGGCGCCTCCTTTTCTATCCTTCTACCTCCTGCATCTCGTTCCAGCGGCAGACCATCTGCTCCGCAAGGATCAGCAGCTGGCATTCCCGATGGCAGGGAGGTTCCGGGCACCAAAGCCAGCAGTCAAAAAGAAACCGCTGATAGCCGGTATACTCATACAAAAACTCCAGCTCGGCTCCGGCTCCCTCCTCCAGCCATTTTACCAGCTCCGCCCCGCCGTACTCCCTCCGGCGGGCTGTTTCTCCCTCCTCGGTAAAGAGACAGGCCGAAACGCCCCATCCATTGCGGTAAGCAAGGGGAAAATCGATCCATGCCTCCCCGGTAGAGAAAAGCCGCCTGCCGCCGTCTGCCTGCCGCTGTTGTACCCAAACGCCGTCCCGAAAGCCCAGGGAAAAGACATCCTCTTTCAGCGAAGCCCGGTCTGCACGGCAGTCATGAAGACCGATCTGCCAGTCGCCCTCGTCCCATCCACCGGCCACCCAGTGGCTGTACCGGTACTGCATCCTCCCAAACCCTCCTATTCCAGCGGTCCCACCATCTTTTCGGGCCGCAGGACGCGGTCGAATTCCTCTCCGGTCAGGGCTCTGCCACCCCGGGGGTGTAGGCCACCGCCAGCTCCTCCATCCCGCCGATGGGGGCTCTGGCCACCACCTCTATTTTACCCTGCCATTCCCGGTGCTTTTGCAGCACATATTCCTTTTTGTCCATTTCCTAAGATGCCCCTTTCCTGTCGACTGGTTTCTCCCCTCTGATTATACTTTACCCGGCGGCAAATCGCAACCGGCCCCGGGCAAAAAAGGTGGTTTCCTTCCCCGAACCCCACCGGCCGCGGCCTCATATACTGGGGCGGAGGGAGCCTCCCCTTCCCCGCTGTCCCGGGAGGGGGAGGCCGCTGCCACTCTGCGCCTTTTTGGCGCTGTCCGCCCGCCAAGGGCGGATGACGGCACCCAAGGGGCAGCAGCAAAAACCGGCCCCGTTCCTGTATGATGCACGGAGAGATTTTGACAGGCTTTTGGAGGAGGGAAAACCATGTTGTTCTACCGCTATCCACGCTTTTCTTCCGGTTCCCGGCCCGGTCGGGGGAACCGTCCTGCTGCCCCGGCCAGCCCGGCAGACGCCGCCCCGGCGGAAACGAACAGGCCCCAGGCAGCCCCCGGCACCAGTGCCCAGCAGCCGGGGAAACCGGCCGAGACTGCCGCTCCCAAATGCGCCCAAGGACCGGCAGCGCCGAAAAGCGGGCCTGTGTCCAGAGGTCCCCAGGGACCGGCGGCGCCCAGTCTTCGGGGCCCCCAGGGACCGGTTGGACCAAAGGGCTATACTGGCCCCCGGGGGGAGCGGGGGCCGGCGGGTGCCCAGGGGGAGCCCGGGCCTCGGGGACCACAGGGGCCTGCCGGGCCCAAGGGTGACACCGGCCCCCGGGGGGAACGGGGACCGGCGGGTGCCCAGGGAGAGCCCGGGCCTTGGGGGCCACAGGGGCCTACTGGGCCCAAGGGTGACACCGGCCCCCGGGGGGAGCGGGGACCGGCGGGTGCCCAGGGAGAGCCCGGGCCTCGGGGACCACAGGGGCCTACTGGGCCCAAGGGCGACACCGGCCCCCGGGGGGAGCGGGGGCCGGCGGGACCGGCCGGTCCTGCCCAAGCGGACAGCATCACCATCGGCAGGACCATCACCGGGGAGCCCGGCAGCTTGGCGGCGGTCATCGACCGCACCGGCGGGCCCCACCACCTGCTGGACTTTGTCATCCCCTGCGGTGCTTCGGAGAGCGCCTGTGCCGTTTTCCGGGTGGCCGAGGGGGCCGGCGGCAGCTGCGCCCCCCTTCCCCTCAAGCGGCAGGCGGGCCGGGGCCGGGGGATCGCCCTTGCCCCTGACGGTACCGCCGTCCGGCTGGCGGGGGGACGCATCTACCTGGTGGCCTGCCTCCTCCAGGGGATGGTCAGCGGCCCCCTGGACAGCTTTGCCGACGCCTTCCTTGCCGTCACCCCCGCCCTGGACGGCGTCCCGGACCGGGAGCGGAGCGCTCGGAGCTGCTTTACCGGGGACGGGGCAGCGGTGGTTTCGGTTTCCTCCGTCTTTTTGCTGCCGGTGGCGGGGCCGGGACGGGAGCTGTCCCTCAGCTTTGTTGCCGAGGCCTCGGCGGGGGAGCTCTCCCCCCTTACCGGCACTGTCTCGGTGCTGGCAGCTGCCAGCCTGTAGCGCCGTACCATTCCGGCCCCTGCCGCATATCCTGATACCAGAGAACCCCGGGGCCCGGCCCCGGTATCTCCAACACTATAACAAAACAGGAGTGACTCCTCATGCCTACACCGCTGAACAACCAAGCAAGTATCCGCTACAGCTACAACAACAACACCGGCACCGGGGCCGCCAGCTCCAACACCGTCACCACCAACCTCCTGGACCGGTACACCCTTTCCGCCACCAAGACGCCTCTTTCCGCCACCTTCCGCCCCGGCGAAAATATCACCTATGTGCTGCGCCTGGAAAACAACGGCAGCGGCGATCTTTACAACGTCACCGTAGCCGATAACTTAGGCAGCGGCGGCGCGGCGGCGCCCCTGGTCTACAACACCGCCTCGCTGCGGGCCTATGTGGGCGGCAACCTGGTCACACTAACCCCCACCTCCCAGCCCGGTCTTGTTACCGCCGTTCTTCCCGGCGCACTGCCCGCCGGGGGCGTCGCCCTGCTGGTCTACACCGCCCGTGTCCGGGAGGACCTGGACCGCAGCGTCCAGGACATCACCAACACGGCGGCTGTCACCGCAAACGGCGGCTCCGCGGCCGGCCCCGCCGTCACCGTCACCCCCGCCCCCACCGCCACCATCCTCCGGGAATCCTACGCCGCCGTTTCCCTCTACAAGGAGGGCGACAAGCAGAACATCATGTCCGGGGACACCCTGACCTACACCTTCACCCTCACCAACGAGGGCAACCAGATTGCCGACGACGTAACCCTTACCGACGCCCTCCCCACCGGCTTTACCGTAAACCAGGTGTCGGTGACAAGCGGCGGCACCACCACCGTCCTCTCCCCCTCCGACTACACCATCGCCGCCGATAACACCATCACCATCCCCAGCGCCACCGGCACCGCCATCCAGGTACCTGCCGCCACCGTTGCCTCCCCCGGTGTTACCACCGTGGAGATCAGCGGCACCGTCACCGTCTGATCCTCCCCTGTATCCTTCCGCCCCGGGCCTCCGCCTGTCTGCAAGGCTTGACCTTTTGACAGGCGGGGGCGGGTGTTTTACCAAACTTTTTTTGCTGGGTATATATTCCGGCATTTTCGGCCATAATCCTTGCATAAAATTAGTGTAGGGAGGAATGGACGATGAATCATTACGCTGCCAGGTTTTTTTTGCCGGCAAAAAAGGCCATGCCCCTGCAAGCTGCCGGTACCCGGCGCAAGATTGCCCAGGTGCGGATGCAGCTGGCCTGCGCCGAGGACCTTTTTAACTTTGTCACTGACGAGGATATGCTGGACTCCTGCATCTATCAGCTGAAGTCGCTACAGCTTTACTACGGCTTTTTGATGCGCCAGGTGCGCCAGGAGGAGCTGGGGCGGGAGGAGCCCCGGCCGGAGACCGTCTCCCCGTTGCTGGAGGCCCGGCCCGAAGGGATGGTGGAGAGCATGGGGTAGCGGAAAGCCCTGTGGTGGCTGGGGGGCTGGTGCTGGCCTTCCTTCTGCTGGCGCTGCTAATCCGGATGCGCAGGGCGGTGGGCACCGCCCTTGCCTCCGCGGCCATCGGCATTGCCGCCATGGGGGCTGTTAATCTTACCGGTATTGTTACCGGCGTGGTACTGCCCTGGAACCTCTTTACTCTGTTGGTCTGCGTTGTTTTGGGGGCGCCGGGGGTGGTGTCGCTGCTGATTTTGCAGCTTTTTTGGTAGCTGCGGTGGTACATAACAAAAAGGGGCCCGTCTGCCCAAAATGCGCCTGCCGAGAAACGAAGCCGCCTGTCCCACAGGTTGTGCCCGCCCGGGCTACCGGGCCGCAGGTCCAGGGCCGCGCAGGCCCTGGTCGCTCCCGCAGGAGCGAAACTCCCCAGGAC
>JAAWGY010000086.1 GCA_022795575.1 Angelakisella sp.
AGGCGGCTCTTAGGCCGTGCCTCCCCTGAAAGGGGAGGTTGCCCGTAGGGCACGTTCCCGAAGGGATGCCCGCAGGCGACGGAGGGGTTCCCCCGCAGGACCGCTCCCCTCGGCACAAGCCCCGCCGCCGCTATAGCCACCCCGGGGCCTTTCGCTCCCTGCGGGGAGCGACCAGGGCTCTGCCCTGGACCTGCAAGCCTTTGAAAAGGCTTGACCGAAACTTTTAGCGCCCTTCGGGCCTTTGGCGGGCAGGTTCTTACACCTAATTACAACGTGTCCAGGATCTCCCGCAGCACATCCTCTACCCGGGAGCATACATGGCCGGCATGAGCCTTTACCGCCTCCGCTGCCGTATCCATGGCGTAAGAATGCCCCGCCTCCTCCAGCATCTCAATGTCGTTGTAGCCGTCCCCAAAAACCACAACCTCATCCCGTTCAAACCCAAACCGCTCCCGAATGGCCCGGATCCCCTCCCCCTTGTTGCCCACCGTAAAGTCCAGCCATTCCTTGCCGGATACCGCAATGTTGGCAACACGCCCCTGCCACCGGGCAGACATCGCCTCCACCACAGCCGGGTCCAACCCGTCAGTCATACACATGGATATCTTCAGGATAGGCTCGCAGATCTCCTCCGGCTCCTCCACCGCGCAAACCGTCATCTTCCACCGGTGCAGCACCACGTCCAGGTAGTGCTGTGTCTTGGGGAGCAGCCAGTAGGCGTCCGGACAGCTGATCAGCGCCTCGCACCCCTCCATCCCCAGGATCTCCCGGATCAGCTCCAGCGCAAGCCCCCGGTCCAGCCCCTTCTGTAGCAGCCTCTCCCCCTTGTAGGTGACAAGACAGCCGTTCTCCCCCAGCAGCACCATCTCCCCCGAAAGGGGCCAGAACAGCCGGCGGAGGTTGGGGCACTGCCGGCCGCTGGCGGCGGAAAAGAGCACCCCCTTTTCCTGTAGCGCCCGGATCAGCTCCATGGCCTCGGCGCTGGGAACCTGGGCCCCGCCCCGCAATAAGGTGCCGTCCAGGTCGCTTGCAATTAGCTTTATCATGGTTTGGTCAGCTTCTTTCTATGTAATGTCGTCGGCTACCGCTCTACGAAGAGCTGGCAGTAGTAGTACTCCCCGTTGATTTTGCGGATGCCTACCCCGATGCCGTTAAAGTTCTCCCGCAGCAGGTTTTCGTCGTGGGTGGGGGAGTCCTTCCAGGCCTGGAGCACCTCCTCCGGGGTGTAGCGGGTGTTGACGGCAAAGAGGTTTTCCCCGTAGGCGGTGTATTGCAGGCCGTAGTCGGCAAAAACGGTGCTAAAGCTGCTGCCGTCCGGCCGGGTGTGGGACCAGGTGTCGGCGGCCTCCTTGGCCCGCAGGGTGGCGGGGGTGTCCAGCGAGGAAATGTGGCTGAGGGCGCCCAGGCCGTACTGGGCCCGGTATTCGTTGGTCAGGCGGATGATCTCCGCCGCCTCCTCGGCGTAGGTGGAGGTGTCCAGCTTGGGGGCGGTGGAGCGGTTGGCGGTGACAGCCACCCCGGCGGTGACGTCCTCCCGGCCCTCCATGCTGGCGGTGACGGTGACGGTGCCGCTTTCGCTGGCGGTGATGGTGAGGATGCCGTTGTCGTAGTCGGCCTCGATGCCGTCGGTGGCGCTTACCTCGATGTCGCAGCCCTCCGGGGTGGCGCTGACGGTGAGGGTGTCGGTCTCCCCCTCCTCCACCGTGACGCTCTTGCCCGAAAGGGTGAGGACGATGGGCTCCAGCTGGGCGGTGGCGGCAAGGCTGGCGGTGCCGTCGGCGTATCCCACCGCCGCCCCGGTGAGGGTGATGGTGGTGGTGCCGCTGGCGTTTTCGTCCGCCGCCACGGTAAGGACCCCGCCGGAAACGCTGGCGGTAATGCCCTTCCCCCCGGATACCCGGGCCGATACCTGGGCCCCCTCCGGCTTGGTGGTGAGCTTTACCGTCTCCTTGCTCCCCGGCTCCACGTTAAGGGCGGTGACGGCGGGGTTTACCACCACCTTGGTTTTGGTGACAGTGACCGGCACGGTGAGACTGCGGCCCAGCCACCCCTCCCCGCTGGCCGTCACCACCAGCGTCCCCTCCCCGGGTGTTTTGCCGGTGATGGCCAGGGCGTTGCCGTTGCGGGCCAGCACCGCGGCGGTGCCGCTGAGCTTGGCCTCCACCTCCGCCCCCGCCCCGGTGCTGATGTTGATGATAAAGGTGCTGCCGTTTTCCAGCTCCACGCTGGAGAGGGCCTCGCCCCCGGCGGAAAGGGAGAGGGGCAGACGGCCCTTGACCACCGTCAGGGGGATGTCAAAGGAGGCGTCGTCCCGGTCCTCCGCCGTCACCTCCACCCGCAGGGTGCCGCTGCCGTAGCCGCTGCCGGCGGTGACGCGGATGCCGTCCTCCCCGATCTCGATGGTCCCCAGCTCCGGCGGCGTCAGCTCCGCCTGGAAGTTCAGCTTTAACGGCGCGGCGGAGGGACTGTTCTTTTCCCAAAAGGAAAGGATCATCGTTTTTTCGGCCAGCAGGGCGGCCCCGCCGTCCTCGGCCCAGGCGTCCGGCTCCGCCCCCTCGGCGGGGGGCTCCGGGGTGCCCACCGTCCAGTCGATGGTCATGGGCTTGGGCTCCACCCGCACCGGCAGGGTGAGGTTGGTGTCGTGGTAGCCCTTGGCGGTGGCGGAAAGGGTCAGCTGCCCGTCCCCCGGCTCCCCGGCGGTAAGGATCAGCTTGCTGCCGGAGACCCGGGCCTCCAGCCCCGGCACCGTGTTAACCGAGATGGCGTAGCTGGCCTCCTTGCCGTCGGCGGGGATCTCCCCCTCCCAGCGTTCCCCCACCGTCAGCACGATCTCCGGCTGCCACGCGGCAAAGGCCTCCATGGCTTTTGGGGCGCAGCCCCCGGCCAAAAAGCAGAGGGCCGCAAGGGTGAGCGCCAGCCCCCGTCTGCAAAGTTTCTTCATCCGGTTTTCTCCTTCTATCTATCGGTACCGCGCCCTTTGGCGTCGGATTGGCTCTTTATAAAATATCATATTCGGGGGCTTTCGGCAAGAGGCAGGGGGCGGTTTTTGGGCTCCGGGAGGCGGTTTGGAAGAATTTAACACACTGTTCACGGATGGCGGCGGTATATAAGAAGTAGGTTATACCCAAGTGAAAAAATTCCTATTGGACGAAATCGTAAAAAAATACTACAATAGAAAGGAATGGGGAGGGGATTTTTGGGAACCTCCACCAAGGGGAAGAAACGACGGAAGAAAGGTTGTGTTGAGATGAAGCTTACCAAACCGGCAGTTGCGGGCACCCTGGAATCCAGCGACGCCCAGGTGACGGTGGAACCCGGTCCGGAGGGGATCGAGCTGAGCATCCAGAGCAGCGTGCTCAACCAGTACGGCAAGCAGATCCGCGCCACCGTGCTGGAGACCCTGGAGCGGCTGGAGATCACCGCCGCCAAGGTGGCGGTGGTGGACAAGGGCGCCTTGGACTGCACCCTGAAGGCCCGGGTGGAGTGCGCGGTCTTCCGGGGCTGCGGCCAAAGCGACTCGAATATTCCCTGGGGAGGTGCCGTAAAATGATTCCTCGTCCAAAACCGGAGCGTTTCCGTCTGCGCAGGACCATGATGTTTATGAACGCCCAGAAGCCCGGCCTCATCAAGGACGCCTACATCTACGGGGCGGACAGCATCATGCTGGACCTGGAGGACGCGGTGGCCGAAAACCAGAAGGACGCCGCCCGCTTCTCCCTCTACCACGCCCTTACCACCATTGACTACGGCGATACCGAGGTCATCGTCCGCATCAACGGCCTGGATACCCCCCACTGGCGGGAGGACATCCGGGTCTGCGTGGCCGGCGGGGCGGACGGCATCCGCATTGCCAAGTGCGAAAGCGCCCAGGACGTAAAGACGGTGGAGGCCGCCACCCTGGCCGCCGAAAAGGAGTTTGGGGTGGAGGAGGGCCGCACCCTGCTGATGGCCGCCCTGGAGAGCCCCAAGGGCATCCTCAACGCCTACGAGATCTGCACCGCCTCGGACCGGCTGTTCGGGGTGGCTATCTCCGGGGGGGACTACCGCAAGTGTATGCAGGTGGGCGTGGTGCCCGGCGGCATCGAGATGCTGGCCGCCCGGGGGCAGATGCTCATCGCCGCCCGGGCCGCGGGGGTGCAGTGCTTTGACACCGTCTTTACCAACCTGGATGACGCCGAGGGCTTCGAGGCCGAGGTGCGCCAGAACAAGGAGATGGGCTTTGACGGCAAAAGCCTCATCAACCCCAAGCAGATCCCGGTGGTACACCGGATCTTTGCCCCCACCCAAAAGGAGATTGCCGCCGCCGAAAAGATCGTCCGGGCCATGCGGGAGAACGCCGAAAAGGGCGTGGGCGTCTTTACCGTGGACGGCAAGATGATCGACGTGGCCTTCCTGCCCGGGGCCGAGCGCACCATCAAGCTGGCCAAGGCCAGCGGAATCTACGAGGGGGACCTGTGACATGAAAAATGCAGTAGGCAGAGAGATCCCGGACTACCTGCTCACCGGCGGCAGGGAGGTTTACCAGGGAAAGAACCACATGGACGGCCGGGAGTTTACCAAAGCCGCCCCCACCGTAAAGCGCTACGAGGCCCCCCGGGAGACGAAGCTTGCTTCCTCCATCCGGGAGGCGCTGGAGCAGTGCGGCGCCAAAAGCGGGATGACCTTTTCCTTCCACCACCACCTGCGGGACGGGGACTATGTGATGAACCTTGTGATGGCCGAGGCGGTGGCCATGGGCCTTACCGACCTTACCATCGCCGCCAGCTCCACCGGCGCCGCCCACGACCCCATCGCCCAGTACATCAAGGACGGCATCGTGGTAGGGCTCCAGACCTCCGGCATCCGGGGCAAGATGGGGGAGGTGGTCTCCCAGGGGTACCTGAAAACCCCCGCCATCCTCCGCAGCCACGGGGGGCGTCCCCGGGCCATCGAGGCCGGGGAGGTGCACATCGACATCGCCTTTGTGGCGGCCCCCACCGCCGATAAGATGGGCAACTGCAAGGGCTGGGGCGGCAAGTCGGACTGCGGCTCCATGGGTTACGCCATGACCGACGCCAAGTACGCCGACAAGGTGGTGGTCATCACCGACTGCCTGGTGGACTACCCCAATATGCCCGCCAGCGTGGAGGCCATCGACGTGGACGCCGTGGTGGTGGTGGACGAGATCGGCAACCCCAAAAAGATCGCCTCCGCCGCCGCCCGGATGACCCAGAACCCCCGGGACCTGATGATGGCCGAGGACTGCGCCCGGGTGATGGAGGCCACCCCCTACTTTAAGGACGGCTTCTCCTTCCAGACCGGGGTGGGCGGCCCCTCCCTGGCGGTAAACCGCTTTTTGGAGAACCGGATGGTGGAGAAGGGCATCAAGATGGGCTTTGCCATCGGCGGCATCACCACCCCCATGGTGGAGCTGCTGAAGAAGGGCCTTGTGGGCAAGGTGATTGACGTCCAGGACTTTGACCTGGGGGCGGTGGAGAGCATCGGCCGCACCCCCGGCCACTGCGAGATGAGCGCCAGCCAGTACGCCAACCCGGCCAACAAGGGGGCCTTTGTCAACCAGCTGGATTTCGTCATCCTGGCGGCCCTGGAGGTGGACACCGACTTTAACGTCAACGTCCTCACCGGCTCGGACGGCGTCCTCCGGGGGGCTCCGGGGGGGCACCCGGACACGGCGGCGGGGAGCAAGTGCTGCATCATCGTCACCCCCCTGGTCCGTGGCCGGATGGCCACCGTCTGCGAGAAGGTAGTGACCGTCACCACCCCCGGGGACTGTGTGGATGTGGTCGTCACCGATTACGGCATCGCCGTCAACCCCCTGCGCCAGGATATCATCGGGTGGCTGGACGCGGCAGGGATTAAGCACGTCACCATCGAGAGCCTCAAGGAGAAGGCCTACAGCATGGTGGGCCGTCCGGAGGAGCTGCAATGGGAGGACAAGGTGGTGGCCGTCATGGAGGCCCGGGACGGCACCATCCTGGACGTGGTGCGGCAGATTAAGCCCTATAGTTTTGACTAAACCCCTATTGGGAAATGAAAGCGCCCCACCGGGCAGATAGGTCCGGCGGGGCGCTTTTCAGCGCTCCGCCCATGCTTTTGCGCCCTCACTTCTTCTTCGTCGCCTTTTCGATAATCTGCTGGGCGGTTTTACCCCAGGGGCGGTTGTACCGGGGGATCCGCCGCAGGCAGGCCGGGTCGTCGGTGAGGCGGAAGAGCTTTCCCTGGGCGTCCAGGGTGGCCCGGAAGCCCAGCTCCTCCAGCACCGGGTAGCTGTCCTCGCTTACCGCGCCAAAGGGGTAGGTAAAGGCGATGGGGGCGTAGCCGGTCATCTCCACAAACCGGGCCTGGCCCTTCTCCACGTCCTCCCGGATGGCCTGCTGGTAGGCCTCGGTGCTCTCCCCGGGCTTTTTGCCGATCCCCTTCCGGGCCGCCTGTTTGCCGTTTTTGTGCAGCCCGTAGCTGTGGTTCTGGAATTCGATGAGCCCCGAATCCATCATCTCCCGGATCTGTTCCCAGGTGAGATGGGAGTAGTTCTCCCGGTCCTCCTGGAGCTCCGAGTACTTGTCGGTTTCGGAGACGATGATGGAAATCACCGCCTTCATCCCCATTTCCTTCAGGATGGGGAAGGCGTTGAGGTAGTTGTTGTAATACCCGTCGTCAAAGGTGATCATCACCGGCTTTTCCGGCAGGGGAACGCCCTCCTCCACATAGTTGAGCAGGTCCTGGACCACCACGGTCTGGTAGCCGGCGTCCCGGAGCCACTCCAGGTCCTTCCGGAAGGCCTTGGGGGTGATGACATAGTCCCCGGTCCGGCTCTCCCGGCTGTTGATGCTGTGGTACATCAGCACCGGGATATCGATGGGCTCCGCCATGTCCCCGCCCCCGGTGGGGGAGACCGCCGTCCGGATATCCGGCGGCGCGCCAAACTCGGCGTACCACACCCCCCATACCACCCCGGCGGTGATGGCCAAAAGCGCCGCAAAGCGAAAAATCCCTTTCATCCTCCCCACGCCCTTTCCTTGTTTAGAGTCTGTATTCACGGCCGTATGCGAGGCCGCTGGAAAAATCCGTTAGCATCCGGTTATGAATACAGGCGCTTATTCCAACGGTACCAGCTGGTATTTGCGCTGGTATTCCCCTTTTTCCTCCCCGGGGACCACGGTGCTCCGCCGGCGCTCCAGCAGGTTTACCAGGTGGTAGACGTCCACCCAAATCTCGTCGCTGCCCTCCTTCTGGCTTTCGTCGAAGATGAGCTGTAGGCCAAAATGGAGGTGGGGGGCGCTCATGCCGTTGGTGTCCGGGGTGGTGCTGTAGCCGGTCATCCCCACATAGCCGATGACCTGCCCCGCCTCCACCTCTGCCCCCTCGGTGATGCCGGCGGCAAAGGGGTGGCCCCGGCGGAGGTGGGCGTAGTACCAGTACCGCTGTCCGTCCCGGGAACGGATGCCCACCCGCCAGCCGCCGTACTGGTTCCAGCCGGCGGCCTCCACGATGCCGCCCTCCACCGCCACCACCGGGGTACCTACGGGGGCCATGAGGTCGTTGCCCAGGTGCTTGCGGCGGTAGCCATAGGAGCGCCCGGCCCCAAAGTCGTCGTAGTGGGAGTAGCCGTAGCCCCGGGCGATGGGGCAGAAGGCGGTGAGGCCGTAGCCTGCCGTTTGGATCAGCTTTTCCGGGTCCTGCGGGTCCGGCTCCTCCACCAGGTACTCTCCGATCAGGTTCCCCAGCACTGCACCGTAGGCTTTCCGGTAATAGTCATAATACTGGTCGGGGCCTTTGCCCAGGATTTCCTCCGGGGTTTTTCCCTGGGACAGGGCTTTGGCGGTATCCCGCAGGTGGGATTCCTTATAGTGGGAAAAGTCTCCGCCATACCGGGCGCCGAGGCAGGCCAGCAGGTCCACCCAGCTGACGGGGCGGGGGGGCGGCTGGTCCGCCGGGAGGTCTGCGGGGGCTTTGTGGCTGGCGATGTCCTGGTCCAGGGCGGCGGCGAGGGCGGCGGTGGTGGGGGTAAAGTCCACCCAGCGGATGAAGTCCTTTTTGGGCGCGGCCAGGGCCCGGACGGCGGTTGTACCGGCCAGGGCGGTTAGGGCCAGGCAGATGGCCACTATGATAATCCGTTTTTTTTCGATGCAGAGGTAAAGCATACTGTCCGCCCCCTTCATGGAGAGGGTATGCGGCGGGGGGCGGATTCATGCGGGGGGAGCTGTGAGAAGAGAGACCGCCTGTCCCACAGGTTGTGCCCGCCCGGGCCACCGGGCCGCAGGTCCAGGGCCGCGGAGGCCCTGGTCGCTCCCGCAGGAGCGAAACTCCCCAGGTTGACTATAACAATAGCAGGGCTTGTGTTTTTGGCACAGGCCCTGCCGTTCTGTTGTAGGCCGTCAGGCCGCGGTTTTGAACAGCGGCGTTTGGGTGAGGATGGGGGCTATTGCGGGTTGGTAGCCGCCTGACGGGGAAGCGCAAACCGCGGCCGGGGTTAGGGGTAGGGCCTTTCTCCCCAAAACAGCCCGCCGCGCGCCGCAGGCGCTG
>JAAWGY010000087.1 GCA_022795575.1 Angelakisella sp.
CCTGGGGAGTTTCGCTCCTGCGGGAGCGACCAGGGCCTGCGCGGCCCTGGACCTGCGGCCGGGAAGCCCCGGCGGGCACAACCTGTGGGACAGGCCGCTACCCCTTACTTCAGCATCCTTCGCACCCGCATCAGCGTCAACCGGTTGCGCACCAGCGGGGAGTAATCCAGCAGCTGCCCCAGCTTCTCCTCCGGCACCTCCAGGTCCGCCAGCGTCGCCTTCGCCCCAATCTCCCGGTAAAGCCCCTCCAGCTCCTCCCGTGTGGGAATCTCCCCAATAATCCGCCGTACCTCCCCCCATCGCTCCGCAACAACCCCCGGCGTAACCCCCGCCATGCAGTCCTTCTCGTTCTCCCGGGCTATGGAGTCGTACAGCCTCTCCCCAAACACTCCCCGGATCAACTCCGGCGTAATGGCCGGGTATTCCCCCACCAGCGGCCCAATCTCCTCTACCTCCGCCAGCTGATGATATACCCCCGATGCAATCGCCGTGCCTACCCCCACCTTCTCCCCGTGCAGCCCCGGAGAGGATAACCCCAACGGCTCCGGCTCCATCTCGATGAGGTGGGAAATGTGATGCTCCGCCCCGGATGCCGGCCGGGAATTGCCCATCAGCTGCATCGCCAGCCCGGAAAGAAGCAGCCCGTAGGTCAGCCGCTCAAAGCTGGCCACATCCTTCCCCGCCAGCCCCCGGCAGCAGCCGTGTACCGCCACCACCGCCTCCCGTGTCAGCTCCTCAATCATGGGGCAAAGATGTTCCCCCGTAAGGACGTGGGCAATCTTCCAGTCCGCCAAAGCAGTGTACTTGCCCAAAATGTCCCCCACCCCGCTAAGCGCCAGCGCCGCCGGAGCCTCCTTGATGACGTCAAGATCCGCCAGCACCAGCACCGGCGCCTGCCCAATCAGGGTTTTTTTGAACCCACCCCAGGTCATGGCGCAAACAGTGGAGCAAAAGCCGTCCACGCTGGCCGCCGTGGGACAGGCCACAAAGGGAATCCCCCTCTGGGTGGCGCAGTACCGGGTGGTGTCGTGGATGGTGCCGCTCCCGATCGCAATCAGCACCTCGATGTCCGGCCGAAGCTGCTCCAGTACCGCCCCGGTGGCCTCCTCGTTGGCGTGCAGCCCCCGGGGCTCCAGAATGATCTCCTGCTCCACCCGGGGCCGGATCAGCCCTTTGGCGTGGTAGGTGTTGCGGTCGTATACCGCCGCCCGCCTGCCGGTGAGCCCCGCCTCGGCAAGGTACCGGTCCAGCTCCCCCATGCACCCCGCCTCAATAACCGCCAGCCTGGTGGCCATCTCGTGGCTTCTGCCGCAGGCGCAGGGCCCGCTGTACTTCCTGCTGTCGATGATCATGGTGTCTTCCCTCCTCTGTGGTCGTGCAATGCAAAATGTATTGACAAATCGGAAATAAGGTAGCAAAAATTACTGCCCGTAATAAGCCCCCGGCCCGTGCTTGCGCAGATAGTGCCGGTCCAGCAGCTCCTGCTGCATGGGGCCCTTGCCCGGGGCCAGGGACAGGGCGTGGTAGTCCATAAAGGCAACCTCTTCCAACACCACCGCGTTGTGGACCGCCTCCATAGGGTTCCGCCCCCAGGCAAAGGGCCCGTGGCTCTGCACCAGCACGGCGGGAACCTGGGCCGGGTCGATGCCCCCCTCCCGGAAGGTCTCGATGATGACGTTGCCCGTCTCCAGCTCGTACCGCCCGGCAATCTCGGCAGGGGTCATCTTCCTGGTACAGGGGATCTCCCCGTAAAAGTAGTCCCCCTGGGTGGTGCCCATGGCCGGGATCCCCCGCCCCGCCTGGGCAAAGCTGGTGGCCCACCGGCTGTGGGTGTGCACAATCCCTCCCAGCTCCGGAAAGGCCCGGTACAGGGCCAGGTGGGTGTCGGTGTCGCTGGAGGGCTTCCGCTCCCCCTCTCTCCGCTCCCCGGTCACAAGGTCCACCACCACCATGTCCTCCGCCGACATGGCGTCGTACTCCACCCCCGAGGGCTTGATGACCACAAGGCCCCTCTTCCGGTCGATGCCGGAAACGTTGCCCCAGGTAAAGGTGACAAGGCCGTGCTTGGGCAGGCGGAGGTTGGCCTCCAGCACCTGCCGCTTCAGTTGCTCCAGCAAGGGTGTCCCACTCCTTTCAAGGCTCTGCCTGCCAGGGTGCCCCCCCGGCGCGTTCGCCCCCATTATACAACGGCGGCCCGGCGATGTCCAGCAAAATCGAAAACAATCAAAAGCAAAACGAAAGTTTTTGGAAGCTGCACAAAAAAGTCGACGAAATTTCGGAAGCAGATTGCATAAAGGAGCGAGGGTAATTTTATGATTTGTGACAATTTGCTTAGTTTGAGGCCGGAATATCTCGTCTTTTTATTGACATTCCAACAGAAAAGCGGTAAAATAGGGGCCGATTAAAGGAGCTTTTTTCTACTGGACGGAAGGTTTCAATTCGATTTCGTTTTTGTTTTGAATCGACGGTCCACCGACTCTGACCGGGGAGGAAGCCGCCATGGTGGCACAGGAACGACGGAATTACATACTGCGCCAGCTGGAGGAAAAATCCTCGGTGACAGTGGCGGAGCTCAGCGGCGCCCTGGCCCTCTCGGAGGTGACGGTGCGCAAGCTGCTGATGGCCATGGAGCGGGAGGGCCGGCTCAAGCGGACCTGGGGCGGCGCCGTCTGCGCCCACGGGTCGCTGCGGGAGCTTTCCCACCGGGAAAAGGAGGCCCTCCACCTGGAGGAGAAGAAAGCCATCGCCCGGGCGGCCTACGACTGCATCGCCGACGGGGAGGCCGTCTTTCTGGACTGCGGCACCACCACCATCCAGCTGGCCCGGCTTATCATCGCCGGCCCCAAGCGGGGGGTGATGGTCTGCACCAACGCCATCAACATCGCCATGGAGCTGGCCCGGGCCCCGGATATCCACTCCATCGTCATCGGCGGGGAGCTGCGGGGCAACATCCTTTCCTGTGTGGGGAGCCTGGCGGAATGGTCCCTCCAGCGGCTCTTTTTTGACAAGGGCTTTGTCACCGGCAACCACTTTACCCTGGAGCACGGCTTTTCCGCCCCCATCTTCCAGGAGGCGGAGCTGAAAAGCCGGGTGCTCTCGGTCTCCAAGGAAAAGTACATCCTGATGGACTACTCCAAGTACGGGGACGATTCCCTGGTGCAGGTGGCCGCCCCCAACCAGATCGATACCCTTATCACCGATTGGCACGCCCCCCAGGAGCTGGTAAAGAGCTTTGGGGAAAAGGGGGTAAAGGTGATTCGGGCCCCCCAGCCCGCCGGCTGGTAAAAAACAGAATCCAGATAGAAGGCATTGTTTTTCCCAACGGGAAAAACAAAAGCCCCCCTCCCAAACGCTCCGGAGCGTTTGGCCAAAAGGTTTGACAAACCGCCCCGCGGCTTTGTTTGGAGGTTGCGCCAATCGCCGTCAGGCTGCCTGAGCCGGCGATGGGAACAGCTTTTTAGAGTGAGAATGAGAGGAGACATCGACGTGAGTGTTACCATCACTGTAAACCACGCCCTGAAGAAGTTTGGGGAGGCCACCATCATCCCGGACCTGAACGTCAAGATCAAGGAGGGGGAGTTCTTCACCCTCCTTGGGCCCTCGGGTTGCGGCAAGACAACGCTGCTGCGGATGATCGCCGGCTTTAACAGCATCGAGGGGGGCGACTTCTTCTTTAACGACCGGCGGATCAACGACCTGGACCCCGCCAAGCGGAACATCGGCATGGTCTTCCAAAACTACGCCATCTTCCCCCACCTCACCGTCCGCAAAAACGTGGAGTTTGGCCTGAAGAACAAGCACTTCCCCAAGGAGCAGATCGGCCCCCAAGCGGATAAATTCCTGAAGCTGATGCAGATCGACCAGCTGGCCGACCGGATGCCGGACCGGCTCTCCGGCGGGCAGCAGCAGCGGGTGGCCCTGGCCCGGGCCCTTTGCATCCAGCCCGACGTGCTGCTGATGGATGAGCCCCTGAGCAACCTGGACGCCAAGCTGCGGGTGGAGATGCGCACCGTCATCAAGCAGATCCAGCACAGCGTGGGTATCACCACGGTGTACGTCACCCACGACCAGGAGGAGGCCATGGCGGTTTCTGACCGGGTGGCGGTGATGAACGCCGGCGTCATCCAGCACATCGGCACCCCCAAAAACATCTACCAGCGGCCGGCCAACATCTTTGTTTCCACCTTCATCGGCCGCTCCAACGTCCACAAGGGGCAGCTGGTGATGAAGGACGGCGTCCCCCACCTGCGGCTGGAGGGCTACACCGCCCCGGTGCCCCACGTGCTGCCGGAGTACCGCAAGGAGCAGGAGATCACCATCTCCATCCGGCCGGAGGAGTTCCTGATGGACCGCCAGCCGGGCCGGGGCCTGAAGGCCATTGTGGACGACTGCGTCTTCCTGGGGCTGAACACCCACTACTTTATGCACCTGGAGGACGGCACCGAGGTGGAATCGATCCAGGAATCCACCATCGACAGCGTCATCGCCCCGGGCACCGAAATCAGCCTTACCATCAACACCGAAAAGGTGAACCTGTTTACCGCCGACGGCTCCCGCAACATCCTTGAGGGCGTCTGCAACGACTGCGAAGGCTAACCGGAAAGGAGGAAGCGGCTTGAAACAGAAAAAGCTTGATATGTGGAACGGCGTGACCATCCTGTTCCTGGTGCTCTTTGCCCTCTTCCTGATCTATCCCCTTTTCGGCATCCTCCAGCAGGCGGTTATCTCCAAGGAGGGGGTGTTCACCCTCCAGGAGTTCACCAAGTTCTTTTCCCAGGCCTACTACAGCAAAACCATCCTCAACAGCTTTAAGGTGAGCATCGCCATTACCGCTGTCACCCTGCTGCTGGGCATCCCCTTCTCCTACTTTTATTCCTTCTACCACCTTAAGGGCTCCAAGTTCCTGTTTGTGGTAGGCATCCTCTGCTGTATGTCCGCCCCCTTTATCGGCGCCTACTCCTGGATCCTGCTGCTGGGGCGCAGCGGCGTTATCACCGTCTTCCTCAAAAACGTGCTGGGCATCCAGTTAGGGAGCATCTACGGCTTTGGGGGGATCCTCTTTGTCCAGGCCATGAAGCTCTTCCCCCTGGTCTTCATCTACATGAACGGCGCCTTTAAGAACATCGACAACACCCTGATGGAGGCCTCGGCCAACATGGGCTGCGTGGGCATCAAGCGCTTCTTCCAGGTGGTGATGAACCTTTCTATGCCCACCATCCTGGCCGCCGCCCTGCTGGTATTCATGCGGGCCTTTGCGGACTTTGGCACCCCGCTGCTGATCGGCGAGGGGTACCGGACCTTCCCGGTGGAGATTTACAACCAGTATCTGGGGGAAAACGGCACCGACCACAACTTTGCCGCCGCCATCAGCGTCATCGCCATTGTGGTGACAGCCCTGGTGTTCTTCATCCAAAAATGGGCCACCAGCCGCTACAAGTTCTCCATCAACGCCCTGCACCCCATCGAAAAGAAGAAGCCCACCGGCATCAAGGGGGCGCTGATGTACCTTTACACCTACGGGCTGGTGCTGGTCTCCTTTATGCCCCAGGTGTACATCATCTACCTTTCCTTCCGCAACTGCGACCAGGCGGTGTTTAAGCCCGGCTACTCGCTGGCAAACTACCAGCTGGCCATGAAGAAGCTGCTGGTCCGCTCCATCAAAAACACCATGTTCCTGGGGGTGGGGAGCCTGCTGGTCATCATCCTCTTCGCCATCCTCATCGCCTACCTGGTGGTGCGGCGGAGCAGCGTGTTGAACAACACCATCGATACCCTGGCCATGATCCCCTACATCATGCCCGGTTCGGTTATTGGTATCGCCATGGTTATCGCCTTTGGCAAGCCGCCGCTGGCCCTTACCGGCACCGCCCTTATTATGCTTACCTCCTTTGTGGTGCGGCGTATGCCCTACACCATCCGCTCCGCCACGGCAACGCTGATGCAGATCCCCATGAGTATCGAGGAGGCGTCCATCAGCCTGGGGGCCAGCAAGTTAAAGACCTTTGCCCAAATCACGGTGCCCATGATGTCCAACGGCATTATTTCCGGGGCGATCCTCAGCTGGGTATCCATTGTCACCGAGCTTTCCAGCTCCATCATCCTGTACAACAACAAGAACATCACCCTTACCATGTCGGCCTATGTGGCGATTTCCCGGGGCAACTACGGCTTGGCCTGTGCCTTCTCGGCCATCCTGACGGTGCTGACGGCCATCTCGCTGCTGGTTTACCTGTGGGTGAGCAAATCGGAGGACATCAAGCTGTAGCAGCAGCCTGTCCCCCAAGGGCCCGAAGGGCGCCAAAGTTTGGGTCAAGCCTTTTCAAAGGCTTGCAGGTCCAGGGCAGAGCCCTGGTCGCTCCCGCAGGAGCGAAACTCCCCGTCCTGCCAAAACCGGCCGTGAGCAACCCACCACAACCCCACCCACCCGGGGGCCCCGCGCCACCCTGCAAACACCGCAACCACAGGCCGGTAACGAGCCTGCCCCCGGGCGGGGACAGCGCTCCCCACCCGCCTGCCCCTCCGGAGAGGCCGCAGGGCGGCCAAATCCGGAGCCGGGCCACCTATCCCACGCTTACTACGGTTGTGAGAGAAGACCGTAATAAGGAATAAAGCAGAACCCAAACGCTTTCAGTAAAGGAGAAAAACTTATGAGAAAATTTCTCGCTATCCTGATGACCTTGTCCATTGTGGCTGCCATGTCCGCCTGCGGCGGCAGCCCCGCCCCTGCCTCTCCGGCGCCCGCCCCCACTCCCTCCTCTGACGCCGGCTCCCCGGCTCCCGCGCCCACCCCGGAGCCTGCCACCACCGACATCGGCAAGAGCCTGGTGCTGTACTCCTCCATGACCGAGAACGACCTGAACGGCCTCATCGAGACCTTCAACGAGATGTACCCCGACTGCGAGGTCGAGGTGGTCAACGGCTCTGCCGGCGAGCTGACCGCCCGTATCACCGCCGAGGCGGGCAACCCCCAGGGGGACATCATGTGGGGTGCTCTTTCCAACAGCGACGGCGACACCCACAAGGACATCTTCGAGCACTGGCTCAGCGACTACGAGGCGGACATCATCCCTACCTACCAGTCCAACAACGGCTTCTACAACCTGGACCACCTCTCCACCTGCGTTTTCTGCGTCAACACCGACCTGGAGAAGGAGCTGGGCATTGAGATCAAGGGCTACGCTGACCTGCTGGATCCCAAGCTCAACGGCAAGATCGTCTTCTCCGATCCCAACTCCTCCTCTGCTGCCTGGAACAACGTTTGCAACATTATGTCTGTTTACGGCAACGACAGCGACGAGGCCTGGAATTTCATTGAGGGGCTGATGAAGAACAAGCTCACCATTTCCACCTCCTCCTCTGTTTGCTTCAAGAGTGTTGAGACGGGCGAATACGCGGTAGGTCTTACCTACGAGGACGGTGTTGCTCCTCTGCTGAAGTCCGGGGCTACCAATGTCCGGATGGTATACCCTGAGGAGGGCACCTCTGCTTCCGCTTTTGGCTGCGCTGTTATCAAGGGGGCACCTCATCCGGAGGCTGCCAAGGCGATGGTGAACCTGCTGATGAGTGCTGAGGGCCAGGATGCTATCGGCTCCAAGCTGGGCACACTGCGGATGACCAACTCCAAGGCTACCTTTGAGACTCCTTACCTGCCCAAGACTGCTGATGTTAAGTGGGTAGACCGGGATGTGGAGTGGTGCACCGAGAACAAGGCGGCTGTGCTGGAGAAGTGGAACACCCTGTGGGCTTCCATTAACGGCTAAGCTGTATTCCAATTTTTCACTGCAAGCTTCTACTTCTCATTTTTTCTCTCATTTCTGGAGAACCCCTGGGGATGTTGCAGTCCCCGGGGGTTTTTCCGCTTTTTGGGCAGCGCGGGGCCTGTCCGCCAAAGGCCCGCAGGGCGCTAAAGTTTGGGTCAAGCCTTTTCAAAGGCTTGCAGGTCCAGGGCAGAGCCCTGGTCGCTCGCCGCAGCGGGCGAAACGCCCCAGGACGGCTATCACAACGGCAGGGCTTGTGTTTTTGGCACAGGCCCTGCCGTTTTGTTGTAGGCCGTCAGGCCGCGGTTCTTAACAGCTGCTTTTGGGTGGGGATGGGGGCTATTGCGGGTTTGTAGCCGCCTGGCGGGGAAGCGCAAACCGCGGCCGGGGTTAGGAGTAGCCGCTATCTCCCCAAAACAGCCCGCCGCGCGCCGCAGGCGCTGGAGGCGGGCGCATTTTGGGTTCACCGGCCTAAAGGCCTGTTGGTTAGCACCTTGCCTGTCCTTGCTGCGGAGGGCGTTTGCTGCTTTTTGTGTGGGGGTTGAGCTTGGTGGCCTTTCTTGGGCTGTACGTAACTGAAGATGTAGATTCCTTGACCGCCTACCCGGCGGGGGGTCACTTTCTGGTTCGCCAGAAAGTAACCAAAGAGCGACCAGGGCTGCGCCCTGGACCCGACGGCCAAAGGC
>JAAWGY010000088.1 GCA_022795575.1 Angelakisella sp.
TTCCCATAGGGCTCCCCCGGAGGGCGGAGGGGGCACACGGGGGAACTGGTTCCCCCGTGGGGCGTGGCGGGCCGAAGGCCCCCGGGCCCTCCGCAGAGGCCCCCACGCCCGGTGGACCTGCGGCCCGGTAGCCCGGGCGGGCACAACCTATGGGACAGGCCGCATCGCAGCCCTATCCCCTCCCGCAAACCGCCAGAATCAGCCCTGCTCCGCACGGACACGATTCACCACATCCGGGAAGTTACCAATCACGCTGTTAACCCCCTTGGCAATCATATCCCGGATATCGTCAGGATCGTTTATGGTATAAGGGTTGATCTCAATGCCGTGGCTGTGCAGCTCCTCTACCACCTCCGGGACAAGGTTCCGGTAGTCCGGATGGTAACAGGCCACGCCGTGCTTCTTGGTGTACTCCCCGGCGTCAATCCGCCAGTCGTAAGCCAAAAAGCCGTACTTCAGCTCGGGGGCAATGGCCTTCATCCGCATCACGGTAAAGTGGTTAAAGCTGGTGATGATAATGCGGTCCTCTACCTTGTACTCCCGCAGCAGGTCCACCAGCCGCTGCTCCATCTCCCGGTACTCAAAGACACCGGTCTTCATCTCAATGTTGGTGATGATAGGCTCGTTCTTCACCAGCTCCAGGTACTCCCGCAAGGTGGGAACCCGCTGGGCCGGGAACCGGTCGCCGTATTTCTCGTTGGCGGTCAGCTCCTTTAGCTGGGCCAGCGTCAGGTCCTTCACCCAGCCCTTGCCGCCGGTGGTGCGGTCCACGCTCTCGTCGTGCATGATGATGATCTCGCCGTCCTTGGTGAGCTGGACGTCGTTTTCGATGCCGTCCACCCCTTCCTCAATGGCCTTTTCAAAGGCCAGGAGGGTGTTCTCCGGGTAGCGGCCGCTAAAACCCCGGTGGGCGAAATTTTTGATCATGGCAGGAAACACTCCTTTTTTGTTCTTTTTATCCGGCAAACAGGGACCGCGGCTCCCCCGCGGCCCCTGTCCAGATTCGGTTTAGGGTATTTGGAACGGTTGCCCCCTGTCAGGCCAGGCCAGCCTCCTTGCGGGCCTTGCTGTTAAGCCGCAGCAGGATCAGGGCGGAGACAAAGCCGATGGCGGAAAGGACCGACATGGCAATGAAGCAATTCATGTAGCCCTTGAGGGGGGTGGCGGTGCCCACGTACTTATCCACCATGCTGCCGGAGAGGGTGTACAGGAAGATCTCCGGGGCATAGGTGCACAGCGAGATAACGCCGGAGGCGGTACCCGCCAGCCGCTTGGGAACCATCACCTCGTCGATGGTGGCAAAGTAAAGGGCTTTGATGGCATACAGGCAGAGGCCGTACACCACAAAGGTGGCCACAATCAGGGGGATGGAGGACTTGCCGGCGGGGATGACCACATAGGCCAGGGCAAAGATGGTCATGCCGATAAAGCCAAACTGGATGAACTTAATGCGGCTCCCCAGCTTATCCGCGATGAAGCCGGCGGCAAAGGCGCCCAGCATCATCATCATGTAGGTACGTACCACCGAGAGGGTAGCAACGGTGGAATCCGGAATCTCGAAAGCGGCAGAGAGATAGGCGGTAACATAGCCGTGGAAGATCAGGGCGGAGTAGTTGCAGATGCCCAGCAGGCCGCAGAGCCAAACCCGGGGCATTTTGGCTACCTCCATGAAGTCCTTCATGTTCAGGGGGCTGCTTTCGGCGGCCTTTTCCGCGGCGGTCTTGGCAACGGGCTTGTCGTTTTCCATAAAGATGAAGCAGAGGACACCGGCCGCCAGCATCAGCACCGAGTAGTACATGATGGCGTTCTGCATCCCGCCGATGCTGTCCGCGGCCCAGGAAAAGACGGCCACAGAGCCGAAGGCGGCGATGGTGCCGATAAGGCCCCGTCCGCCCTCCAGCAGGCCGAAGAGCCGGCCCTGCTCCTCCGCCTCGCCCAGGCGGTTGATGCTCTTGACCATGGCGGCCCAGAAGGTGAAAACGGTGGTGATGGCGAAGATGGCGTGGATGACCACCAGCCAGATAAAGCCGGGCATGGTCCAGAACCAGAAGCCCGCCAGGGCGGTGCCGATGCAGGAGAAGACGATCAGGGACTTGCAGCTGAATTTATCGGCCAGGATGCCCCCGGGGAAGTAGCAGATAAAGTTGACGATGCCGTAGGCAGACATAATCATGCCCAGCTGGGTGGCGTTGGCACCGGTGGCCTCCATCAGGGGGGCCATGTAGGTTTCCCGCAGGTACGGGAGCTTGGTGATGATCCCTCCGGCGAAAGCGACCAGGATCAGAGTCAGCCATTTGCTGTTTGCGCGGGTCTTTGTCATAGTTTTTCCTCCTCGCTTGACTTAACTGCCAAAACACTTCTTCGCCCCGCCCGGCAGGGTCCCCGCAGACCTGTGCCGGACAGAACTTACACAAAGAGCCGTTGGGGGCTCCTATGTCCACACAAAAGGGTCTATCCCTCCGGGGGTGCCTCCCCCTTTAGATAATTGCCGGCGTCCTTTAGGAAGCTGGCCACCAGCAACACAATGACGATGCCGATGGGGAACGCCGCCACAATGGAAACCGATTGCAGGCTGCTAAGGGAGCTTTGGGCGTTGATGAGGCCGATGGGGAAGATGATGAAGATAAAGGCCCAAAAAATCCGCACCACGTGGTGGGGCTCCTCCACGTCCGCCAACCGGCGGTAGGAGTAGGCCGCAACCACCATGGTGAGGGAATCGAAGGTGGTGGCGTAAAAGAGCACCATGGTAATAAACAGCAGCGCCAGCGCCACAAAGGGCAGCGGCAGGGTGCGGAAAATGGAGAGGATGACGGTGGGGATATCCGCCCCGGCGGCGATGGCGCCGGAAACGTCCAGCCGGCCCCGCATCTCCAGCCCCAGGCCGTAGTTGCCAAAGACGATAAAGGACAGGAAGGTGCTGGAAAGCCCGGCGATATAGCCGCCGATGATGGTGCCCCGGATGGTGCGCCCCTTGCTGATCACCCCCACAAAGAAGGGGGTGGCCACGCACCAGGCCATCCAGTAGGCCCAGTAGAAGACGGTCCAGCTCTGGACAAAGCCGGTGGCTCCGTCGCCGCTGCTCCGCAGGGGGTCCGCCCATGTCACCATCCCCACAAAATTCTGGATCAGGTTGCCCATGGCGGTTATGCCGGTCTCCAGGATATACTGGGCCTGGCCGCCCCCGAAGAAGAAGTACCCCAGCAGGGCGAAAAAGAGCCAGGCACAGATCACCGACATCTTCATAATGGCGTGGTAGCCGACGATGACATCGGCGGTGTAGACCAGCGCCACCAGCACCAGCAGCCCAACGGTAAGCAACACCGAGGAGGGAAGGCCGAAGAGGTCCCCCAGCACCGCGCTAAGCAGCGGCGTGGCCAGGGAGAAGGTGGTGGCTGTCCCCGCCAGCAGGGCGAAGATGGCGATCAGGTCGATGAGGTGGCCGATGGGGCCGTCCACCCGCCTGCCCAGCAGCGCCCGGCACCCCTCGCTGAACTTCTGCTTGGTGCGCTTGCGGACGTGGATCATAAAGCCAAAGCAGGCGCTGAGCACCATGTAAAAGCTCCAGGGCACCGGCCCCCAGTGGAAGAGGGGGTAGGTGCTGGCCCAATCCTGGACCGAGCCCATCTGCAAAATCCGGCTCTCCTGGGCATACAGCGCCCATTCGCAGAAGGAGTAGTAAAGGATATCCGCCGCCATGGTGCCGGTAAAGATCATGGCGCCCCACTGAAAGCTGCTGTAGGCGGGCTTTTCCTCCGGGCCGCCCAGGCGGATGTCGCCGTATTTGGAAAAGGCGATGTAGAGGGATACCACCAAAAAGCCCACCCCGATGAGGATATAGAAGGAGCTGAGCTGGTTGCCCAAAAAGCCCCGGATGGTATCCACAACCCGGGTGCTCTCCTCCGGGCTAAGGAGAAAGACGACGCATAGCCCCACCACCACAAAGAGGGGGACCAGCATATCCACAGCATCCAGCTGGGGCAGAAGCTCCCGCAGCTTTTGACCACCAAGGCTTTTCTTCATCCGGTCCTGCCTCCTTTGTTTGGTTCCGGGCCGGAGCGGTGGCGCAAAAGCCCCCGGTCAAACCAGCGCCTCCTCTTGGGGCGCCGGCACTCCCTCCGGCCACAGGGTGACGACATATTCGTAAAACTGCTTGGCGTACTGGTACTGGCGCATCTCGTAGGCGCCGTATTTTACCCCCATCCGGCCCTTGTACTCGCACCAGTTGGTCCACAGCAGCCCCGCCACGGCGATGTAGCAGTAGATCTTCTGCCGGATCAGGTCGGGGCAGGCGCCGTCAAAGTAGTAGTCGATGGTGCGGTCGATCTGCTCCTTGTCGTAATAGGCGTAGATGCAGAACATGGCGATATCCACGTGGGGATCGCTGACACCGGAATACTCCCAGTCGATGAGGCGGACCTCCTTGCTGCCGTCCCTTTGGCGGACAAAAAGGAAGTTGTCGTAGACCGAATCGATGTGGGAAAGGCACTCCTCCTTGGGGCAGGCGTCGATGCGGCGGAGGAGCTCGTCGATATGGCGGCGGGTGGTGTCGTAATCGGCAAAGGGCATGGAATCCTGGCGCAGGTCCTCGTAATAATCCAGCTGGGCCCGCAGGTCAAAGCGGAAGTCCACCTGGAGCTGCTGCTGGTGGAACCGCCGCAGGTGGCGCATACAGGCCGCCACCTCCTCGGGGTTCTCCGGGTCGCAGGCCCGGGCGTCGGACCAGAACTCAGTGACCTTGTAGCCGGTCTCCGGGTTCAGGTAGATCACCTTGTCGGAAATATCGATGCCGGTGCTGGCCAGCGCCTTGTAGACGGCGCTTTCCTTCTGGCGGCTCACCAGCTTTTTGGTCCCCTCCCCGGGGGAGCGCATCAGGTATTCCTTCCCCTGGCAGCAGAAGTGCATCAGGTGGTTGGTCATGCCGCTGGAAAGGGGGTGGATCTCGGTAATCTCCCCGGCAGAGACGCCGAAAAGCTGGCTGATCAGGGCCATCCGGCGGCTTTCCAGGTGCTTGGAGTCGCTGTCCAGAAGCCGCAGGTCCTCGTAGGTATTCACCGGCATTACCAGCATCCCGGAGATGACGTTGGCGTAGCCCACCAGCCGGTTGCCGTGGCCGATGAGGGCGGTTTCCCAGCAGGCCCGGCGCTGGTCCGGGTCGTCGCAAAGCTGCTCCAGGTTCTCCCGCACCACCTGGGCGTCGTCGGCGCAAAGGTAGGCGATGCCGCACATGGCGTTGCCGCCCCCCTTTGTCACCCCGATCAGCTCCATCTCCCGGGTCACGCGCAGGATGCTGTCTTCGTCAAAGTAGCTGCGCACCGCGTACCAGGAGCTGTACTCCGACCGGCTGAAGAGGCTTTCGCCGCACCAGACGTCCCCGTTGATGACATAGCAGTTATCCAGCAGGTGGGCGGCGCAGCGGAGGGAATGGAGGCTGTCCCCCTCCTTCCAATGGGGGTTCTCGATAAGCTCCACGTTGTACAGCCCGGGCAGGTACTCGAACTGCTCCTTTTGGTACCCCACCACCACAGCGATGTTGTAGATACCGGTGCGGTGCAGCTGGTTGATGAGCCGCTCGATGAGGGATTCCCCGCCGATGGTAAGCAGCGCCTTGGGGGTGCTGTTGATGGGCATCATCCGCCTGCCGGGGCCGGCGGCCAGAATCACCGCCTGGCGGGGGCTGTTGCGGCGGAACATCTCGATGGTCTTTGGGGTGAGGAAGTAGTCCTCCGCCAAATAACCCTCCTCCATCAGGTACTTGAGGGAGGCGCTGACAAGGCCCAAGGAATATCCGGTTTGGGCCGCAACCTCCCGCTGGGTGGCGCAATGGCCCCGCACCACGGTAGAAAGCACAACATAATCCCACTTCTTCACAGGATGGCACCCCTTCCCCACACCGGCACCGGCGGCAGGCCCTCCCCGGGGAACGGCAGCTCCGCCCCGGCCAAAAAAGAAAAGGCGCGGAGCATCCTCCCTTTGCTGAACGCTTCCGCCCATCTATACCTGCCTGTTAGCGCCCGGTTTTGCACCGGCTGGCAAATTTTTCCCTTATTATATTGTATATAATATCAAATAATTCTCTTGATTACAATAGTTATTTTCATTCAAATTTTAAGCATTCTTTTGGTTATTATGTACATATATGTCAAGCGATTATCAAGGCAACGCCGCCACAGGCCAAGGGGGCGGGGCACATCCAAATCCGGTGTGTCCCGCCCCCTTGCGTGGCGCGGCTTATCCCAATGCCGCGATGGATTCCTCCAGCTTTGCCAGATGCCGGCGGCTAACCTCGATCTTCTTCCGCTCCGCCTCCACCACCTGGGCGGGAGCCTTGGCCACAAAGGCCTCGTTTTGCAGCTTCCGCTCCACAAAGGCGATGTCGCTGAGGCACTTCTCCTTCTCCTTTTGCAGCCGGGCCAGCTCCTTTTCCCTATCGATCAGCTGGTCCATGGGGATGAACGCCTTGGCGGCGGGGGTGACGACCTGCACCGCCCCGGGGAGGTCGAACCGCTCCCCCACCTCCACCGACTGGGCGGAGGCCAGCCGCTCCAGGAAGGGGGCGCCGGCCCGGAAGACCTCCAGCTCCCCGGTCTCGATGTAGACCTTGGCCTTTTTGGCCGGGGGGATGTTCATCTCGGCCCGCTGGTTGCGGATGGCCCGGATGATGTCCATCACCTTCTGGAAGTCCGCCTCCTCCCGGGCAAAGGAGAGGGCTTCGTCGTAGACCGGCCACTTGGCAACCATGATGCTGGGGCCCTCCCCGGCGTGGGGAAGGGACTGCCAGATCTCCTCGGTGATAAAGGGCATAAAGGGGTGCAGCAGCTTAAGGGTGTTGCCCAGGACGTAGACCAGCACCTGCTGGGCGGCCTTGGCCGTCTCCCCGCCGGCGGCAAGGCGGGTTTTGCAGAGCTCGATGTACCAGTCGCAAAGGATATCCCAGATAAAATCGTAGAGCTTTTGGACGGCGATGCCCAGCTCGAACCGCTCCAGGTTATCGGTGACTTCCCGAACCAGGGTGTTGTAGAGGCTCACCACCCACTTGTCCTCCGTCTCCAGGGCGGCGGGGAGGCGGGCCTCGGTGATGCTTTCGTCCAGGTTCATCAGCAGGAAGCGGCTGGCGTTCCAGATTTTGTTGGCAAAGTTGCGGCTGGCCTTCACCTTCTCGTCCGAAAAGCGCATATCATTGCCGGGGCTGTTGCCGGTGGCCAGGGCAAAGCGGAGGGTATCCGCCCCGTACTGGTCGATGATCTCCAGGGGGTCGATGCCGTTGCCCAGGGATTTGCTCATCTTCCGCCCCTGGGCGTCCCGGACCAGTCCGTGGATCAGCACCGTGTCAAAGGGGGCTTTGCCCATCTGCTCGCAGCCCGAAAAGATCATCCGGGCCACCCAAAAGAAGATGATGTCGTAGGCGGTAACAAGGGTGTTGGTGGGATAGAAATACTTCAGCTCCGCCGTCTCATCCGGCCAGCCCAGGGTGGAGAAGGGCCACAGGGCGGAGGAGAACCAGGTGTCCAGGGTGTCGGGGTCCTGCTCCAGCCTGGCGCTGCCGCATTTGGGGCAGGCATGGGGGGTCTGGCGGTCCACCACGATCTCGCCGCAGTCCTGGCAGTACCAGGCGGGGATGCGGTGGCCCCACCACAGCTGGCGGCTGATGCACCAGTCCTTGATGTTCTCCATCCAGTGGAAGTAGATCTTATCGAACCGCTCGGGGACAAACCTGGTCTCCCCGCTGCGCACCGCCTCGATGGCGGGCTTGGCCAGGGGCTCCATTTTAACAAACCACTGCTTGGAGATCAGTGGCTCCACCGTGGTACCGCAGCGGTAGCAGCAGCCCACGTTGTGGCTGTAGTCCTCCACCCGCACCAGATAGCCCTGGGCCTCCAGCTCCGCCACGATGGCCTTGCGGGCGGCGTAGCGGTCCATGCCGGCGTACCTGCCGCCGTTCTGGTTGATGGTGCCGTCCTCGTTCATGATGTTGATCACCGGCAGGCTGTGGCGCAGCCCCACCTCGTAGTCGTTGGGGTCGTGGGCGGGGGTGATTTTGACGCAGCCGGTGCCGAATTCCTGCTCCACGTACTCGTCGGCGATCAGGGGGATCTCCTTGTTCACCAGGGGCAGCAGCAGCATTTTGCCCACCAGGTGCTTGTACCGCTCGTCCCCGGGGTTTACCGCCACGGCGGTATCCCCCAGCATCGTCTCCGGCCGGGTGGTGGCGATTTCGATAAACTGCCCCTCCATCCCCACAATGGGGTAACGGACGTGCCAGAAGTGGCCCGCCTGGTCCTCGTACTCCACCTCGGCATCCGAAATAGAGGTAAGGCAATGGGGTTTTCCCAAGCTGATCTATGTGCTGGATGAAAATAACTGTCTGAAGGGCGGAAAATATGATCATGTGACTCGCCTGGCGGCAAAATGCTCCGCTAAAAG
>JAAWGY010000089.1 GCA_022795575.1 Angelakisella sp.
GTCCTGGGGAGTTTCGCTCCTGCGGGAGCGACCAGGGCCTGCGCGGCCCTGGACCTGCGGCCGGGTAGCCCCGGCGGGCACAACCTGTGGGACAGGCTTCTTCGTTTTCCGGCAGGCACGCTTTGGGCCCGCCGGCCTAAGAGCCTACCCCCGCCCCTCACCCCGCCGTCTTATGCCTACTGCCAACCTCCCCCAACCCCGCGCGCTCCAGTGCGGTGCGAAGCACCGGGGCCAGCAGCGTTGCCACCACCACCGCCAGGGTTCCGTTGGCAAGGGAGGTAACAGCCTTTACCGAAACATCCGCAACGGCAGTTTCCATAGCAGCGCCCAGGAGCAAATCCCGGATAAAATCCTTGCTGAGGTAAAGCACCGCGTAGGCGTAGCTGCCCGCCGCCGATGCCATCAGGGTGCGGAGGGTGCCGCAGCGCTTCCCCCCGGTGATCATCCCCGCCAAAAACCCAATGAAGAACTTGAAGACCAGGGTAAAAGGCGCGGAGCTGGCCCATCCGTTAAAGATATCGAAGAAGAAGGAGCCAATCCCCCCCGCCAGCCCGCCCCGCAGCGGCCCGAAAAGCAGGCCGGAAATGAGGCAGGCCACAGTGGCCATGTGAATCATCGTCTTGCCCATGGGGGTGGGGATCTCCACCCGGATGGTGGTGGCGGCGTAGACGATAGCCGCCATCAGCCCCACCACTACCATGTCGTGTACCGTAAACTTCTGCTTTTTCATGCCGATTTACGCTCCCTTTCCTTCGGCCCCCGGCCCAGGGCCGATCGGGGCTATAAGCTTTGGAACCGCTGGCCCACCTCCCCCCGGGTCAGCCATTCCAGTGTCCGCTCCAGCATAACCCCCTCCCGGGGCTCGCTGCTGTAGCTGTAGGTGGTCTTGATGGTCAGCTCCACGTAGCGGGCAGCCCGGTCGGTGGCGATGGGCAGGCTGTCCCCCTGGAGGAGAGAGGCGGTGAGCACCGCCGCAAAGATGTCTCCGGTGCCCGGGTAGTGTACCGGGATGTAGTCCCCGGTGGACTTCCAGTAGGAGTTGCGCTCCCGGTCGTAGCAGATGTTGGCGTACTCGCCGGTGGCCAGGGGTACACCGGTGATCACCACCATCCCCGGCCCCATCTCCCCCAGCCGGGCCAGCATACTGCGGGCAGAGGCGGTGAGCACCCGGTCGGTGGGGGGATCCTGGCCCAGGAGGATGGCCGCCTCGGTGAGGTTGGGGGTGATCACCTGGGCCTTGCGGACCATCCGCTCCATCCCGGCCACCATCTCCCGGGTAAAGGAGCGGTACAGCTTGCCGTTGTCCCCCATCACCGGGTCCACCACCACCAGCGCCCGGGGCCAGGCGTCAAAGAATTCCAGACAGTGGGCGACCTGGTTGGGGGAGCTGAGGTAGCCTGTGTAGATGCACTCCAGCTCCATGGCAACGCGGCGGTAGTGGCTGAGGCAGGGCTCGATGTAGTCGGTAAGGTCGCGGATGCAGACATCGCCAAAGCCGCCGGTGTGGGTGGAGAGGACGGCGGTGGGGATGGGGCAGACCTGGACGCCCATCACCGACATCACCGGCAGGATCACCGAGAGGGAACAGCGGCCAAAGCCGGAAAGATCGTGGACAGCAGCCACGCGGGGGGGTCTGGCAGGTACCACTTTGAATGCGCCTCCTGTTCTTTAGTATAGTGGGGGAGGAAAAAATCCGCAACACGGGGAGGGGAAGCAGCGGAAGGATTCCCTTTTATGGAAAGCCCCCAAAACAGACAGTTTATTTATACCACGAATTGGGGCGTATTGCCAGAGATTTTTTGGCGGACAGGGGCGATTTTTTGGGGTGTTGTTATTTTGCCTCATTTTCCGGCCCGACCGGTGGGAATGGTTGGAGGAAGTGTAGAAACGCCTAAGGCCCATCCCAACCGCCACCGCCCAAAGGTTTTCCCGCCGCCCAAGGGGAGATTGCCTTGACAGGCCAACAAGCAGTCCGCTATAATAGTAGTATCACACAAACAACACGGCATTGTTGGGGCCTGCCCAAACACCGCCCCCAAGGCCTCGCCGGAAGGAGGGATCCGCCCTGAAGCCGCGGTCGTGGCTGGATGCCCTCCTTGACCATTACATCCCCGCCTGCTTGGTCCTCGCCCTTGCTGCCGCCTCCTTTTTGGGCATCGGCGAGATCCCCACGGTAAGCGTCCTGGGGCTGCTCCTTTGCGCCGCCGGTCTTCTGCGGTGCACCGCCCCCGCGCCCCCCGCCTGCCGGGTGGACCGGGCCAGCCTCTTCCCCCTGCTCCTCTACCTGGGGATGAGCGCCCTTTCCACCCTGGCGGCCTACGGCGATACCCTGCGGGGCTACGCCCCTGTCCAGGGGATCCTCCTGCCTGCCCTGCTGCTGATGGCCTGCCTGGAGGAAAGGGAGCTGCTGTTGCTGCGCCGCCTCTGCGTCCTTTGGGCCGGGCTGCTGGCCTTAAAAGACCTTTGGAGCTATACCCTGCGGGCCGTTGCCCTGGGCACCGGCAGCCGCCTGACCGGAGCCATCGGCAACCCCAACGCCTCCGGCATCTTTTTTGCGGTTTCCTGGTTTGCTTTGCTGGCCTGCCTTGCCGGGGAGGAGGACGCCCCCGCCCCGGGCTGGGGCCGCCTGCTGCGGGGGCTGGAGCCGCCGCTGCTGGCCGCGCTGGCCCTCACCCTTTCCATGGGGAGTTTTGCCGCCATGGGGGCGGGGGCGCTGTGGCTGGCGGTATCGGAGCTACAAACCCGCCCCCTCCGGGAGGCGATCCCCCGGTTCTGCCGCCCCTTGGCCCGGGCGGTTTTGGGGATGGGGGTGGGGGTGCTCTTCTACCTTGCAGCCGCCCATACCGCCGCCCCCTATCTCTGTATCCCCCTGCTGTGCTATCTGCATATTGCCGCCCTCTGCTGGGAAAGCCTGGAGAAAACACTCCGGGCTAAGCCCGGAGAGGCGGCGCTTCTTGCCGTCTCGGGCATCCTGCTGGCAGGCGGGGCGGTGATGCTCCGCCCCAGCTCGGCGGCCACCTTTGGGGAGCGGCTGGAGATGATGGCCAACGGCCTAAGGTATCTTGCCCAAAGGCCGCTGCTGGGCCTGGGGCCCTACCAGTGGCGGCTCTATAACCTCCAGGACCCGGACCGGTACTTTGACACCTGGCACATCCACAATATCCCCCTCCACATCGGGGTGGAGATGGGGTGGATCGCCATGGCGGCGGTGGTGGTGCTGGCGGTCCACGCCCTCCGGAAGGGGGGCTCGCCGGGGCGGAGGGCGGGCATCGCCGCCTTCTGCCTCCACAACCTGATGGACACCAGCTTTTTCTACATAGGCATCCTGCTGCTGGTGCTGCTGGCCCTGGGGGATCCGGCCAGGAGGGGCAAGCCCGTGGGCCAAAGGACGCTGCTGGCCCTCTTTGGGGGCTCCGGCCTCTTTTTTGCCGCCAATCTGGCGGCCTACCTGATGCTGTAAAGGGGGCGTCCCCGGTGGAAAAACGGGATATCCTGACCACGCGGCTGCTGCTGGCCGGCTTCGCGCTGCTGGCGGCGGCGGTGCTGGCCCTCTGTATGGACTACAACGCCAGCCTGCCGGAGAAGGTGCTCCGGCCCCTCTCCCCCGGGGAGCAGGAGGAGATCATGGCCCGGAACAGCCCCCTCACCAGCTATGTCCGCCTCTCCCCCAACGCCGACTTCCCCCGGGGGGAGCCGGTGCGGAAGGTGACGGTCCACCATATGGCGGCGGACCTGGGGCTGGAGGAGCTGGGGGAGGCCTTTGGCAACCGGGACCGCCAGGCGTCCTCCAACTACGCCATCGACAGCCGGGGCCGGGTGGCCCTTTATGTGGAGGAGCGCGACCGGGCCTGGACCTCCAGCAGCAAGGAGAACGACGACCAGGCCGTCACCATCGAGGTGGCCAACGACCGGATGGGGGGCGACTGGCACGTCAGCGACGAGGCCTACGCCGCCCTGGTGGAGCTTTGTACCGATATCTGCCGGCGCAACAGCATCCCGGAGCTGACCTACACCGGGGACGCCGGCGGCACCCTGACCACCCACCGGATGTTCCGCCCCGAAACCGAATGCCCCGGCCCCTACCTTGCCGGGCGGATGGAGGAGCTGGCCCGGGAGGTAAACCGCCGGCTGGCGGAGGAGGGCTGAACCCCCCAAAACCGTTCCGTACCCCCACGCCGCGCCGCGGCGTTAACGATAGCTGTAGGATGAAGAACCAGAGCGCTATTTTAGGAGACTGCACCTAAAGAGCCTGTTCAGCATCTCCCTGCACGCCGCCTTGGCAGGTCTTTTTACGTCTTACGACGTTAAAAACCTTGCAGGATGTAAAAATCCCTGCCAATTTGGCGCACTGGGAGATGCTGAAAAGGCTCCAATGGCGGCAGCCCCCGGAAGGAGAAGGTTTTGGCATGACAAACAGGAAGGTGGACAAAAGGCGGATCCTCTGCGCCGGGCTGCTGCTGATGATGGCGGTGCTGGCGGTGGCGACCATCGCCTTTGCCCAGGAGAGAGCAGGCGACTCCTACACCATGCTGCTGCGCAAGGAGTTTGAGATCGAGGTGCCGGAGAAGGACCCCACCGACGGCCACATCTACACCGAGGCCGAACGGGAGCAGCTCCGGCAGAAGGTGCTGGAGCAGGCGAAAAAACGGTCCTACGACTTCCGGGTGGAGGCCATCGTCAAGGAGAACGGGGCGCTGAAGCAGGTGGTGAAGGACCTGACGCTCCCCTTTACCGGGAGCAGTGACAGCGCCATTACCGGCCTGGACGGAAACGAGTGGGGGGCCAAGATAAAGTTTGGCGGCGCGGCCATCGTCAGCGTGGTGGAGCTTACCGACCACATCGAAAACGCCGATGGCGCCCTGAAGAACTGGAACTTGGCCGGCAATAAGGTGGAATCCACAACCAAGGTGCCGGAGCAGAACGACTTTGGAAGCGGGAGCGGCACCAGCCTGCTGAGCATCGGCAAGCCCAACGGCAAAATCCGCATCGAAAAGGACGTCCACCCAATCAGCGGCCAGCCCAACACCTACAGCTTCCACCTCTGCTGGAAGGGGGGCGGGGAGGATGCCCCGGGGGTGATCCCCATCACCGTTACCACCTTTAGCCCGCCGGAGACGGGGCGGCTGTCCCAGGACGGCACGGGGACGGACCACAAAACCGAGACGGTGGAGGTGGACCTGGCTAAGGGGTACAGCTTCCCCATTGCCAGCGGCGGCGCGGTGGAGGTAAGCGGCCTGCCGGTGGGCCAGTACCAGATAGAGGAACTGAAGACCGACGAGGGCTACAGCTTTGCGGTGGATAACCCCAACATCGTCATGTCCTCCGGGGCGGACGGCAGCGTTGCCGACCATATGGTCAACATCAACGGCCAGGGCAGCGTCACCATCACCCCGCCGGACGACGGCCATTCCCACCACTACACCGTCACCAAAAAGGACGACAGCAGCTTCCGGGAGGATGTGACGGTGGCGCCGGGGGGGCTCTTCCGAGAAAACATCGCCCCCGGCCAGTACATCATCAACGAAAGGCTCTCGGAGGGTGTCCCCGGCTTTCAGCTGCTGGCCTCCTCGGTGGTCAATGGCTCCCGGACCTACACCACCGGCCTGACCAAAAACAAAACCGTCATCCCCACCACCGAGATTATCCCGGAAAACGGGGACTGCGCCAGAATCGGCGTCAGCGCTATCAAAGGGGTTGCGGCAGGCAATACGGCTAATTTCCGCATCAAAGCATTGTGGCAGGGGGAGGCCGCTCAGCGGGAGCGCGGTGTCAATATAAAGGCCTATAGCAACAACACCCAGGGCGTTATGAAGGCTCCCTATATGGTGAGCCAGAAGTTTACCATCCGCACCACCGATACCAAAGTAACAGGCTATACCGTCAACTATAGGATTAAAAAGCATACGGAATCCTCTTCCCAGGCCAATGAGGCAGGGATCCACAGCCAGACGGTAGAGGTTCGCAACGGCGATTTTTCCAATAAAGCCAACACGGGCGAGCTGGTGATCCGCAAGCCGGCGGATACCACCGGTCTGCCCCGGGCGGACGAGGTGGCGTACAACTATGCCGTCACCGGCCCCGGCGGGTACAAAAAAACCTTGGGACTCAAAGCTGGCGAGGAGCTACGGCTCACCGGCTTGACCGCCGGGAATTACACCGTCACCGAGACCATCGACGCCCCGGAGCGGAACGACTTTGTGGTAACGGTCCACGATGAATCCCAAACCTTTAAGCCCAACATCGAGGGGACGGGGGTAAAGGCGTTTCTGCGGGACCAGGGTACCATGGTGATCAGCAAGCCCGCCTACCAGCCCGACAGCACCGTCACCGGGGCCCAAAAGCCGGTGAGCCGGAAATACTTCTTCCACGTTGTGGGGGAGGACAGCAACACCGGCGATAAAATCTATGAGTACGACTTCCCGCTGCTGGCGGGGCAGAAGATCACCTTTACCTCCCAGCAGCAGAGCCGGACGGGAATCAGCCTTGTGGTTCCCCCGGGCGTCTACACCGTTACCGCCATTGGGGATACCAACAGCGGCTACAAGCTATCCTATGGCGACAGCCGCACCCTGGCGGTGGTGACAGCCACCGACCAGGCGGAGGTGGTTGTCACCAACAACTACTCGATGCAGGTGGGGGGCTACCATGTCATCCACGAGTACTACGCGGATGAGGACTTCACCAAGGAGCCGGAGGTGAAGAGCACCGTTAGCTCGGTGCGGGGGCTGCACCTGGACAACACGGAGCACACCGCCGACGAGGTGGGCAAGATTGAGATAGCGCCCAATGGCAAGGTATACCAGTACCGGGCCAGCGCCTACGGCATTGTCACCCCAGGCACCAAGGCGGCCAGCCCCTTCCGCGGGGCCTGGCTGGATTCCGGCATAGCGGCATCGGCACCGGCGGCGGGGCGGGGCCCTGTGCTGGACAGCGGCGTGGCTGCTGCTGCGGCTGCACCCCGTGTGGATAACACCGCCTGGATTGACGGGGCCAACTGCACCTATGCCCCGGACGGCAGCATGAACGGCGTAACGGCCACGGAGAACGGCAGCCAGATTATCATCCTGCGGTACGTGCCGGAAAAGGCCATTGAGGAGATCCCCCTGATGGGGAGCTACAAGGTGGTGCACGAATACTACCTGCGCACCGACAAGGGAGACACCTATGAGGGCCACGCCGGTATTGAAAGCATTGACGAGCAGGTGCTGGGCAGCCAGCACACCCGGGAGGACTTTGACGAGGCGCGGCTGACCTTTACCGCCACCCAGGGGGACGAGGTTGGAAAATCCCACCGCTACGCCTACGAAAATGTGCTTTACGGCATGGCCAAGGGGGAGAATTACTACCCGGACGCCACCATGAGCTACGCCACGGCCACCAAGGGGGGCAACGAGATCATTATTCTGCGGTATGTGCGGATGGTGGGGGGTTCCACGGTGCCGCCGGGGAGCGGGGACGCAGAGGGCGGGAACCCGCCGGATCAGCCGGACCCGGGCCCGGGGGAACCGGAGGAGCCGGACAAACCGGATGAACCGGATGCTCCGGACACGCCGGATAATCCTGACGCGCCGCCGGATACGCCGGAGGAGCCGGGGCCGCCGGTGATGGAGGAGCCCGGGGAGGAGGAGCCGGAGGAACCGGGGCCCGGGCCGCAGCCGGACGACGACGATGACGACGATGACGACGATCCGCCGGCACCGCCGCCGGGCAGCGTTCAGCCGCCGGCGCCGGGGGTACCGGATACCGGGGACGGCAGCAGGACCGAGCTGTGGACGATGCTGTCGGTGATGTTCCTGACCGGGCTGCTGTGGTACGCCGCTAAAAAGCGGGATAGCCGGCAGTAGCTACAGGGGAACGAGGCAGCCTGTCCCACAGGATGTGCCCGCCGGGGCTTCCCGGCCGCAGGTCCAGGGCCGCGCAGGCCCTGGTCGCCCGCCGCAGCGGGCGAAACGCCCCAGGACGGCTATTACAACGGCAGGGCTTGTGTTTTTGGCACAGGCCCTGCTGTTTTGTTGTAGGCTGTTAGGCCGCGGTTCTAAACAGCTGCTTTTGGGTGGGGATGGGGGCTATTGCGGTTTGCCGCCTTCCTGGCGGGGAAGCGTAAACCGCGGCCGGGGTTAGGGGTAGCCGCTATCTCCCCAAAACAGCCCGCCGCGCGCCGCAGGCGCTGGAGGCGGGCGCATTTTGGGTTCACCGGCCTAACCCACCTTTTGATAGCGCAGCCGTCCCCCAAAACGGCAAACGAACACAAAAAGAACACTATCAAAAGGTATACTTTTTGATAGTGTTCTTACTGCGGCTTTCTTTTGTGCAATTTCCATCCCGGAACTGCTTTCG
>JAAWGY010000090.1 GCA_022795575.1 Angelakisella sp.
CTGGGGAGTTTCGCTCCTGCGGGAGCGACCAGGGCCTGCGCGGCCCTGGACCTGCGGCCCGGTAGCCCGGGCGGGCACAACCTGTGGGACAGGCCGCTGTCTCTCGGTTAGCCCGCCAGCACCCGCTGGTACATCTCGATGTACTTTTTCGCCGAGCTCTCCCAGCTAAAGTCACACTCCATGGCGTGGGCAACCGCGGCCTTCCACCGCTTCTTGTCGCCATACAGCTCCACCGCCCGCTGCAATGCCCCCAGCATATCATGGGCGTTGTAGGTCTGGAAGGTAAACCCGTTGCCGTCCTCCCCGCCCAAATCCCGGATGGAATCCTTCAGCCCGCCGGTCTCCCGAATCACCGGAATCGTCCCGTACCGCAGCGCCACCATCTGCGCCAGCCCGCAGGGCTCGCTCTTGGAGGGCATCAGCAGAATGTCGCCGCCGGCGTACATCTTGTGGGCCAGCTCCGGCACAAACCCCTGCCAGAAAGCAACCGTCCCAGGGTTGGCCTCCGCCTGCTCCCGGAAGAAGTTCTCGTAGATGTAGTCGCCGGTGCCCAGCACCGCAAACTGACACCCCAGCCCCAACAGCTCGCCAAAGATGTACCGTACCAGGTCCAGCCCCTTCATCCCCACCAGCCGGGAGACCATGACGATGAGCGGCTTATCCGGCGCAACCTCCAGCCCCAGGCGCTCCTGGAGCTTCGCCTTGTTCTCCGCCTTGCCCGCCGGCTTCTTGGGCGTGTAGTTGACAAACAGGTCCGGATCCGCCGCGGGATCGTACCCCACAACGTCGATGCCGTTGAGGATGCCGCAAAGCTTATACGCCTTCTCCCGCAGAATCTTATCCAGCCCAAAGCCAAACCAGGAATCCAGAATCTCCTGGGCGTAGGAGGGGCTGACAGTGGAGATCATGTCGCACTGCTCAATGGCGCCCTTCATCATGTTAACCGCCCCGTCGTAGGTGACAACCGGGATGGCGTACCCCGGCAGACCGCAGATGTCGGAGGCAATCTCCATGCCGTACTTGCCCTGGTACTGGATGTTGTGGATGGTGAAAACGGTGCGGATGTGGCGGAATTTTTCCACCCCGCGGTAAAAGACGTTGAGGAATACCGGAATCATGGCCGTCTGCCAGTCGTTGCAGTTGATGATCTCCGGCTCGTAGTCCAGGACGGTGAGCATCTCCAGCACCGCCTTGGAGAAGAAGACGAACCGCTCCGCGTCGTCGTAAAAGCCGTAGATGCCGTCGCGCTTAAAGTAGTATTCGTTATCCAGCAGGTAGCAGGTGACGCCGTCCACCTCTGCCCGGAAGAGCCCGCAGTACTGGTTGCGCCAGGAGAGCGGGACGTTGAAGTGGGTGACGTACTCTAATTTTTCCCGCAGGGATGCCTTCATGCTGCCGTAAAGGGGCAGCACCACCCGGCACTCTACCCCCTCCTTTTGGAGGGCGCGGGGCAGGGAGCCCGCCACGTCGGCAAGACCTCCGGAGGCGATAAAGGGCAGCGCCTCGCTGGCTGCGTACAGGATCTTCATGGACATCCACCTTTCTTCTTTCTCATCGCGTATTTGGGCCTGTGTATCCCTCCCCCGGGGCGGGGATGCCTGCCCCGGGGGAGGAGCGAAGGTTAAATGTGGGACTTCTTGGGGACGTAGAGGGGGTAGGTGAGGTAGCCCGCCAGCCGGCGCCCGTCCTTGATGAGGACGTCCTTGTCAAGGACGACGTACTCCAGCTCGGCGTTGTTGTTCACCACCGTGCTCTGCATGATGATGGAGTTCTTCACCACCGCGCCCTGGCCGATCTTGACACCCCGGAAGATCACCGAGTTTTCCACCGTGCCCTCGATGATGCAGCCGTCGGCCACCAGGGAGTTCTTCACCGAGGAGCTGAGGCCGTACTTGGCCGGGGCCTCGTCCCGGATCTTGGTGAGGATGGGCCGCTCCGGCAGGAAGAGCTCCTGCCGGACCTTCTCGTCCAGCAGCGCCATGTTGGCGGCAAAGTATTCGGTAAGGTTGTGGATGTGGTAGGACCAGCCGCCGCACCTGTAGCAGTAGACGTTGTTGCTCCGGGCCTGCTCCGAGATCACCCCGTTGATGGAGTACTGGCCGTGGCTCACCCCGTCGGCGGTAAGGCGAAGCAGCAGCTCCCGGTCAAAGATGGCGGCGTTCATGTAAACGTCCTGCTCCCCGCCCACCCCGGCGGACTGGAAGGCGTCCCGCAGAAAGCCGTTTTCCTGGATGGAAAGGATCAGGTCCTCCCCGTGGTGGGGGGCCACGTCGTACCGGCCACAGAGGATGGTGACGCCCGCGCCGCTCTCCTCGTGGGCCGCCAGCATGGCGTTGTAATCGATGTTGGCCACAATGTCGCAGTCGCAAAGCAGCACATACTTGGCCTTGGAGGAGGCCAGGAAGGCGTAGATGCCGTTGAGGGCGTCCAGGTTGCCCCGGTACATCCCCGCCTTGGCCCGGGCGTAGGGGGGCAGGATGGTCAGCCCGCCAATCTTCCGGGCCAGGTCCCACTCGCGGCCGGAGCCCACGTGGTCCATCAGGGAGTGGTAGTTGGATTTGGTGATCATCCCCACATCCCGGATGCCGGCGTTTACCATGTTGGAAAGGGCGAAGTCCACCAGCCGGTACCGGCCGCCGAAGGGCACCGAGCCCATGGTCCGCACCATGGTCAGGTCCCCCATTTGGTCATCGTGCATATTGGAAAAAACAATCCCCAGCACCTTGCTCTCACTCATGGCCGCCCACCTCCTGCACGTCGGCTTCGATCATTGCCTTGGGGGGCACCACGGCGTTTTTGCCGACGGTGACGCCGTTGCCGACCACCGCCACGCCCCACTGGCTCTTATCCTCCATCAGCTCGGGACGTTCGCCCACCTTGGCGTTCTCCCCAATGACGGTATTTTCCGCAATAATGGCGTACTGCACCAGCGCGCCGGATTTTACCACCGAGCCGGGCATGATGATGGAATCCTTCACCACCGCGCCCTCCTCCACCGTTACCCCGGCAAAGAGCACCGAAAAGTCGATTTCGCCGGCCACCTTGCAGCCCTCGGTGATGAGGGAGTTTTCCACATGGGCGGTATCCGCCACAAAGTGGGGGGGCTGGCAGGGGTTGCGGGAGTAGATCTTCCAGGCCGGGTCGTAGAGGGCCAGGGGATCGCTGGGGGCCAGCAGGTCCATGTTGGCCTCCCAAAGGCTGTCGATGGTGCCCACGTCCTTCCAGTACCCCTCAAAGGCGTAGGCGTACATCTTCTCGTGGTTTGCCAGCATGGCGGGGATGATGTTTTTGCCAAAGTCGTTGGAGGAGTTGGGGTCCGCCTCGTCATCCATCAGGTACTGGCGCAGCTTATCCCACCGGAAGATGTAAACGCCCATCGAGGCAAGGTTGCTCTTGGGCTCCTTGGGCTTCTCCTCAAACTCAAAGATCTGGGTATCCGGCTTGGTGTTCATAATACCAAAGCGGGAGGCCTCCTCCATGGGTACCTCGATGACGGCGATGGTGCAGTCGGCGCCCATCTTCTCGTGGTGCTGCAGCATCTTGGTGTAGTCCATCTTGTAGATGTGGTCGCCGGAAAGGATGAGGACGTGCTCCGGGTTGTACCGCTCGATGAAGTTGATGTTCTGGTAGATGGCGTTGGCGGTGCCGGTGTACCAATCGGAGCCGGAGCTCTTTTGGTAGGGGGGCAGGGTGTAAAGCCCGCCGTCCAGCCGGTCCAGGTCCCAGGGGCGGCCGTTGCCCAGGTACTCGTTAAGCACCAGGGGCTGGTACTGGGTCAGCACGCCCACCGTATCGATGCCGGAGTTGACACAGTTGGAAAGCGGAAAATCGATGATGCGGTACTTGCCGCCAAAGGGCACCGCCGGCTTCGCCAGCTTTTGGGTGAGGGTGTACAGTCTGCTCCCCTGCCCGCCGGCCAGGAGCATCGCCACCCATTTCTTTTTGGTCGCCATAAAATTTCTCCCTTCCTGATGCTGATGATTCTATCGCCGAACAGCAGCTGCAACCGACTACTGCTTGGGGGTACGGGGCTTGCGGGCCGGGGCTTTTTTCTCCGGGGCCTTCTTTTCCGCCGCCTTTTTGGCCGCGGGGGCCTTTTTGCCGGCGGCGGCCGCCTTGCCGGCCTCCTCCTTGGCGGGCTCCTTTTTGGCCCGCTTGGGCCGGGGCTTGCCCACTAAGAAGAGGGCGCACATGGGGGGAACATCCAGGGTGATGGACTGGTCGAAGCCGTGGCAGGGGGTTTTGCGGTCCACCTTCAGGACGCCGGGCTCCCTGCCGCCGCCGCCAAAGCGGGCCTCGTCGGAGCAGAGCGCCGGTTGGTAGCTCACCGCGTCCGGCACCCCTACAATGCAGCCCTCCCAGGTGCTGGGGGAGAAGTTGCAGATCACCACGATCTGCTTGCCCGCCCGGTCGGTGCGGATGTAGGAGATCATGTTGCGGCTGCTGTCCTCCACGTCGATCCACTGGTAGCCGTCCCAGCTGTCCTCAATCTCCCAAAGGGCCGGGGTTTTCAGGTAGAAGTGGTTCAGCTCCCGGACGTAGTCGTGCATCTGGCGGTGGGCGTCGTAGTCCAGCAGCAGCCAGTCTAACTGCTGCTTTTCGTTCCACTCGATGAATTGGGCAAACTCGTTGCCCATAAAGTTCAGCTTTTTACCGGTGGCGCTCATCATGTAGCCCAAAAAGGCCCGCACCCCGGCAAACTTTTGGGGATAATCCCCCGGCATCTTGCCGATGAGGGAGCACTTGCCGTGCACCACCTCGTCGTGGGAGATGGGGAGGATGTAGTTTTCCGAAAAGGCGTACATCATGCTGAAGGTGAGCTTATCGTGGTTGTAGCTGCGGAAGTAGGGATCGGTGGAGAGGTAGGAGAGGACATCGTTCATCCACCCCATGTTCCACTTGAAGTTAAAGCCCAGCCCCCCCACGTAGTCCGGCTTTGTCACCATGGGCCACGCGGTGGATTCCTCGGCGATCATCAGCACCTGGGGGTAGGGGGAGAGGATGGCGGCGTTGAGCTTGCGGAAGAAGTCCACCGCCTCCAGGTTCTCCTTGCCGCCGTAGGCGTTGGGGGACCAGTCGCCGTCCCGGCGGTCGTAGTTCAGGTAGAGCATCGAAGCCACGGCGTCAACCCGGATGCCGTCGATGTGGTACTGCTCCACCCAAAACAGGGCGCTGGAGATGAGGAAGCTCTGCACCTCGCACCTGCCGTAGTCAAAGACCCGGGTTCCCCAGCCCCTGTGCTCCATCTTGCGGGGATCGGCGTACTCATAGCAGTAGCCGCCGTCGTATTCGCAGAGCCCGTGCTCGTCCTTGGGGAAGTGGGCGGGCACCCAGTCCATGATGACGCCGATGCCGGCCTGGTGGAAGGTGTCCACTAAGTACATAAAGTCCTTGGGGGTGCCGTACCGGGAGGTGGGGGCAAAGTACCCCGTCACCTGGTAGCCCCAGGAGCCGTCAAAGGGGTGCTCGGTAACAGGCAGCAGCTCCACGTGGGTGTAGCCCATCTCCTTGACGTAGGGGACCAGCTCCTCCGCCAGCTTGCGGTAATCGTAGGGGGTGCCGTCGGGGTAGCTGCGCCAGGAGCCCAGGTGCACCTCGTAGATGTTGATGGGGGAGGAATTGGGCCGGAAGGCGGCCCGCCCCTCCATCCACTGTTTGTCCTGCCACTGGTAGCCCTCCAGGCGGTAGAGCTTGGAGGCGGTGGCGGGGCGTGTCTCGTAATGGAAGGCGTAGGGATCGGACTTGAACCGCTCCACGCCGTCGGGGCCCTTGATGAGGTACTTATAGGTGTCGTATTCCTTTAGCCCGGATACCCAGCCCTGCCACAGGCCCTGGTCGGTGATCCTGGTCATGGGGACCCGGCTTTCCATCCCCCAGTTGTTAAAATCGCCGACGATGCTGATCTCCTGGGCATGGGGGGCCCAGGTGAGAAACTCCACCGTATCCTCGTCCACAAAGTGGGCGCCCAGCAGGTCCTGGGCCTTATAATTCGTCCCCTGATGGAAGAGGTAAGCGGGGTAATCCTTTTCTTTTTTCTTCGGAGCCATGATACCATCCCTCCCTTTTTTTCTATTCTACCATTTCCTTCCGTGGGTTTCAAGGGCAAATTGTGTAGTTTTTCATAAATGTTCTGTATTTTGATTTTTGATTTGTGAAATTGTCACAGTTTTTTATCGTGGAATTATGACCACTTGACAGTATAGAGGACAGGCTGTGCAAAGGGTGTCCTCCGCCGTCCGGCTCTGCCTGGCTTTTCCCCGTTTTTTCCGGCATCAGGCGGACTGTCCCGCCGCCCCATTTGCATCCGTCCCGGGATATGCTATAATGGAAAAGCCCCATCGCCTATCCTTCCCCTTTTTGATTTATAGCAACCATCAAAATTGTCGACACCCATCTGGACGGCAGCTTTCCCAGCTGTATGCCGCCAATTCTGATGATTGCTATAGAGGGCGCAGCCTTCTGTCCTGCTCCCCCAAATTTCCATCCATTCCCGGAGGTGCCGCCATGCTGGTCGACCTGCATTTTCACACCTGCTTTTCCGATGGCACCATGGCCCCGGAGGAGGCTGTCCAAAAGGCCGCCGCCCTAAGCTTCGGCGTGCTGGCCGTTGCCGACCACAACACCGACGAGGGCTGGCCCCGGTTTTCCGCCGCCTGCCGGGAGCTGGGCATCCGCCCCATCCGGGGGATGGAGATCGATTGCAGCTACGACGGGCGGGACCTCCACCTGCTGGCCTACGGCTTTTCCCCCACCCCTGCTCTCGCCGGCCTGGCCGCCAAAAGCCGCGGCCTGCTGCTCCGGATGAGCGACGACCTCATCCAACGCCTTGCCCCCCGCTACCCGGACCGGGGCCTCACCGTGGAGGAGTGCCGCGGCTGGCCCTTTGATCCCGCCGCCGGGGGGTGGCAGTGTCTCCAGTACCTGCTGGCCAAGGGCGTCACCGCCACCCTTGCCGAGGGGATGGCCCTGTACCCGCGCTTCGGCTGCGATTACAGCCGCTACCCCTTCCCTCCTATTGGCGATGTCATCGAGGCTGTCCACGGGGCGGGGGGCAGGGCGGTTCTGGCCCACCCCTGCAACTGGTTTGACGCCGGGGAACCGGAGGCCCTTGCCGCCCACCTAAACGCCCTTACCGGGATGGGGCTGGACGGCATCGAGTGCTACTACCCGGCCAACAGTCCGGAGATGACCGCCTTCTGCTGCCAATACTGCCGGGACCGGGGGATGCTCATCACCGCCGGCAGCGACGACCACGGCGCCTTTGGCAAAAACCACCACGGGCTCACCTACTACATGGGGGCTGTTCGGGTGGATCTGTCCCAGCTGGTTCTGAAGGAGCTGCTGGAATCCGAATAGGCTCTTTACACAACAGATACATAGAAAGGACGATGCTACCATGAAGATTGGCATTATGTGCGCCACACAGCAGGAGCTGGACCCTCTGCTGGCCCGGCTGCAAAACAAACGGACCACGGAACGGCTGATGCGTTCCTTTGTCACCGGGGAGTACGCCGGACTTACCGTTACCGCTGTCATCGGCGGGGTGGGCAAGGTCAACGGCGCCATCACTGCTCAGGAGCTCATCACCGGCTTTGGTGCCGAGAAGATCATCTTTACCGGTTTGGCGGGGGGGCTGGACGAGACGGTCCGGATTGGGGACGTCATCATCGGGGCGGAGATCCTTCACCACGACCTGGACATGAAGCTTATGGAAAACGACCAGTTTCCCGGGATGCCCACCGACTTTTTCCGGGGGGATCCGGAGCTGCTGGCCCTTTGCCAGGGGCTGGGGCAGAACCTGCGGTTTGGGCGCATTGTCACCGGGGAGGCCTTCATCACCGCAAAGGAGCGGGACGGCATTATTCAGCGGTTCCATCCCCAGTGCGTGGACATGGAGAGTGCTGCTGTGGCCCAGGTTTGCTGGTTCTTTGGGACACCGCTGCTGGTGATCCGGGCTCTTTCGGACAATGCTGATGAGGAGCTGGAGGGGGCCTATGAGGAGAACGGCCGGTGGACCTCGGTTTCCGCCCTACAGGTGGTGTTCCGGCTGCTGGAGGCGTTGGGCAGACAGTCCTGATTATATGCGGCTTTTGGTGGGGAAATGCTTCTGGCGGGTGGCGGGGTGACGGGCCCAAAACGTGCCTGCTGCCCGACGGAAAACGAAGCAGCCTGTCCCACCGGTTGTGCCTGCCGGGGCCACCCGGCCGCAGGTCCAGGGCCGCGCAGGCCCTGGTCGCTCCCGCAGGAGCGAAACTCCCCAGGTTGACTATCACAACGGCAGGGCTTGTGTTTTTGGCACAG
>JAAWGY010000091.1 GCA_022795575.1 Angelakisella sp.
CTGTAATTCTCCGAAATTTTGTGTTTGAATATTTCGCTATCTTTTCGTATTTCATACCCTTATTTTATCTCATTATTTTATTTTCGCAAGAGGTCTAATGAAAAAACTCATCGGCTTTGAACTTCGCAAGCTCTTTTCCCGGCGGCTGACTCAGGCGGCCTTTGCCCTGGTGCTGCTTATTTCGGCCATTCTCAGCTTTTCCACCTACCAGAACAAGTACGCCTTTGACGGTGTGGGCCGGGAGGGCACCGGAAAGGAAGCGGTGGCCATCGACAAGGTGGTGGCCGAGAAGTACGCCGGGGTCCTCACCGACGAGAAGGTCCAGCGGATGCTTGCCAATCTTGTACCGAAAACCGGGAAAGATGAGATAAACGCCCTGTACATCCACCACAACGCCACCCAATCCGCCGTCTCCGCCCTGTTTGCCGACCGGTACGGTGGCTGGAACGGCCGCACCGTCGCCGATGTGTTCGGGGAGGGGGAAGTCACCATCGGCTATGTGGACGGGTGGCTGGGCACCAGCCAAAACCTGGTGAAAGTTCTGGTGTTCTTCTCTCTTTTCCTCATGGTGATGACCGCCCCGGTCTTTTGCGGGGAGTACGGCGGGGTGGACCAGATTCTTCTCTCCGCCCGGTACGGCAGAACCAAATGCGCCGGGGCCAAGGCAGTCGCCTGTATCCTGGCCGCCATGTTCACCACGGCGGCGGTGCTGGCCCTGAATTTCGCCATGGCCCTTGCCTTTTACGGCGGCGAGGGGCTGGATTGCAGCATCCTTTTCGCCCAGCTCACCTACATCGAGGGGGGCATCCCCTTTAACATCACCTGCGGGACGATGCTGGCCTACCAGGCTTTGCTGGCTTTTACCGGGGCGCTGGGGGTAGTGGGGATCACTCTGGTACTTTCCGCCGCCTGCAAGAATCCCATGGTGGCCCTGGCGGCCTCCGCCGTGCTCTACGGCCTGCCGGTGCTGCTCCCGGTCTCGGAGGCCAGCCCCCTGTTCCGGCTGGTGGGCCTTTTCCCCACCTATCACGCCCAGTTTGTCTCCCTTATGTCGGTGGAGCAGCTGGGCGGCGGGGTGTTGTACGCCCTCTGGGCGGTGCCCGTGGCGGCGGTACTGCTGGCCGCAGGGAGTGTCCTCTCCTGTGGGATTTTTGCAAAGCACCAGGTTTCTTGAAAATCGGTACATAAAAATAGATAGAAAGAAAGGTGGTTTTTATCATGACAGCTACACCGATCCTGAAAACGATCCAGCTGAAAAAATACTACCAGCAAGGTGAACATATCACCAAGGCGTTGGATGGAATAGACCTCTCCATAACCAGAGGCGAATTTGTAGCCATTATTGGCACCTCCGGTTCCGGCAAATCCACCCTGCTTCACATGATGGGCGGCCACCCCTACTTCCGGGGGAAATCATCATGAACGGAAAGCCGTTCTCAAAAAAGAATGAGGAACAGACGGCCATATTTCGCCGCCGTCAAATCGGATTCATCTTCCAAAATTATAATCCAATCCCGATTTTGAACGCCTATGAGAACATCGTCCTGCCTGTACAGTTGGACGGAAAAAGGACATTCAGTTTTATGGCCTTCTGAAGACCATTGGGGTGTCGCCCTGGCAGCTGAAGCAAGTGATCTTCTACCGGATGAGCCAGGTCCTGCTGCTGGCGCTCCCAGTCGGATTGCTCCTTGGCTGTGCCATCACCCAGTGGGTCGTCCCATTGCTGCTGAGGGATCTGCTGGAGAGCTTTACCCAGGCCGGTTTTCATCGGGCCATTCCCACTGTATCGGCTCTGTTTTCCTGATAAAGATGATCAAACGCTATATGAGCCTGGACTTGAACCAGCAGTTTGAGATCCAACGGCTTGAGCAGATGGAGGATGACCTTATCTCAGAATATCTAAAGGCAGTCCACGAATGTTGCTTTTCCTATGGGAACAAAGCATATCCATAAAAATATCCGTGATGTGGTATGAAACTTTACCTGTGCAGCCCTTGTTTTTTCGCCCCATACGAAATATAATCAAAGGTAAATGCAGGACCCCAAAACAACAGCAGAACAGGTGGTGACCCGGAGAAGCTATGGCAAACATTCTGATTGTTGAAGATGAAAAGGCGATGCAGGACATCATCGCAGACTATATGAGAAGGGGCGGGCACACCTGCTTTACCGCCGGTGACGGCATTGACGCCCTGATGCTCCTGAAAAACGCCCCCATGGACCTGATGATCCTGGATGTGATGATGCCCCACCTGGATGGCTTTTCCGTCTGCAAGCTGGCCCGGGAAATGGGAAATATGCCTATCATCATGGTGACAGCCAAGGGCGGGGAGGAGGACAAGCTCCGGGGCTACGACTATGGCGCGGATGACTATGTGACCAAGCCCTTTAGCCCCAGGGTGCTGCTGGCCAAGGTGAACGCCCTCCTGCGCCGTGCCTCCCCCGCCTCTGCCGGAGCGGTCAGCGCCGGGAAGATCACCCTCCAGCCGGGAGCCCGCAAGGTCTGGCTGGACGGCCAGGAGATTACCCTGACCCACAAGGAGTATGAGCTGCTGGCCTTCTTCATGGCCAATCCCGGTCAGGTGTTCAGCCGGGAGCAGCTCTTAAACCGTATTTGGGGCTATGACTTTGAAGGGACCACCCGCACCGTGGACACCCATATCAAGACCCTGCGGCAAAAGCTGGGGGAGGAGGGCCGGCATATCGTCACCCTGATCCGCTCCGGTTACAAGTTCGAGGTGGCGGAATGAAGGAGCTGTTTTCCCTCCGCACGGTGCGGAAAAAGATTTTGATGCTCTCAAAAATAGCGGGCATCGCCCTGATCCTCTCCTATATCCTGTCCACCCGCCTGCCTGTAAGCGAGGACGCCTCTTTTTTCCTCTGGCTGGGGTTTGTCCTGCTCCTGATTCTCTGTATCGACCGGTTCATGGCCCGGTTTATCACAAAGCCGATTGACAAACTGAACGCCTCCGCCAAACGGATGGCAGAGCTGGACTTTTCGGCCCCCTGCGAGGTCTCCTCCTTGGATGAGTTCGGGGAGCTTTCCGTCAGCCTCAACGCCATGGCGGATAATCTTCGGCAGGCCCTGGCCCGGCTGGAGGACGCTAACACACGGCTGGAACAGGATGTGGAAAAGGAACGGCACCTTCTGGCCCAGCGCAAGGAGCTGGTGGACAGCCTTTCCCACGAGATGAAGACCCCGCTGGGCATCATCCGGGCCTATGCCGAGGGCTTGCAGGATGAGCCGGATGAAGCCAAAAAGCAGCAGTACACCCAGGTCATCCTTTCCGAAGTGGAGCGGATGAACGCTCTTATTGTGACTCTGCTGGATCTGTCGGCCCTGGAAAGCGGAGCCGCCGCGCTGGATCTTACCCGGTTTGACTTTGTGGAGTTGGTGGAAACAGCAGCCGGGCGGCTTTTGGTGGACGGCCCTGACACCGGTTTCCGGCTGCAATATACTCTGCCGGAGGGGAAGGTCTTTGTCCGGGCGGACCGGCGGCGGATGGAACAGGTTTTGGAAAACCTCATCCTTAACGCCAGAAAAAATGTGCCCCCCGGCGGCCTCCTTCGGCTGGAATTGAGATTGGAGGACGGAAGCCTTCATTTCTCCCTTTTCAACCAAGGCAAGCCCATCCCGGAGGAGGAGCTGCCAAAGATATGGGAAAAGTTCTATCGGGGCGGCAACGGGGTGTACTGCGGTTCCGGGCTGGGGCTATCCATTGTGGCCCAGGTCTTATCCATGCACTCCCTCCCCTACGGGGCAGAAAATCAGAGAGACGGGGTGCGGTTCTGGTTCTCCATCCCTGCCATAGAATAATTTCACATCGATTTCACAGCGGCTTTTCCTGAGTTTCACACCACAAAGATAAACTCTCCTTGAATCTGAAATCAAGGAGGGTTTTCTTATGTTTTTCGGTTTGCAGTGGTACTGGTGGCTGATGATTGGATTGGTGCTGGTTGTCTCCATCCCCTTCAAGGTGAAGTTTATGAAGTGGTGGACCGGACGGCAGCAGGAGCAGAAGGGGCAGCGTGGGAAGTGGGGTGATGAGGAATGATTGAGGTCAAGAACCTGACATTCTCCTACAGTAAAGAGAAGCAGGCTCTCCACGGTTTGGACTTTACGGTGGAGGATGGGGAGATCTTCGGCTTCCTGGGGCCCAACGGCTCCGGCAAGTCCACGACACAGAAAATACTCACCGGGATTTTGAAAGGCCATGGTGGGAAGGTCTCGCTGTTCGGACAGGATATTTCCACCCCCCATGGCCCGGATTTTTTCCAGAAGATCGGCGTTCTTTTCGAGTTTCCCTACCTGTACGCCAATTTGAGTGCCTTGGATAACCTTTCCTACTTTGCCTCCTTCTATCCCAAAGAGCAGCGGCGGGATGTCAGGGAGCTGCTGGAGATGCTGGAATTTAAGCCGGACTTTCTGAAAAAACCGGTGTCCTCCTATTCCAAGGGGATGCGCCAACGGGTGAGCATGGCCCGGGCCCTGGTGGGAGGCCCCCGGCTGCTCTTCCTGGACGAGCCCACCAGTGGCCTTGACCCCTCCGGCGCGGTGCTGTTCCGTAGGATCATCGAGGAGGAGCGGAAAAAGGGAACCACGGTTTTTGTCACCACCCACAACATGGTGGACGCCGATCTGCTGTGCGACCGGGTGGCGTTTATCGCAGGGGGAAACCTGGTGGCCCTGGACACGCCCAAGCGTCTGAAGGAGAAAAACAGCAATCATCGGGTGGTTATCGACTACCTGTACCAGGGCCAGCGGGAATCGAAAACCATTGAGGCTCCAGAGCTGGAGGCGGGCATCCCCTTTGCCCATGACGAGATCATCAGCATCCACTCCCAGGAACCCACCCTGGAGGATATGTTCATCCAGTACACGGGAAGGGGGCTGTCCTGATGGGAAAAGGCTTTTGCTCCCTGTTCAAAAAGGACTGCCGGATGCTGGCATCGGGGAAGTTTTTTCTCATGGCGCTGGGGTTCCTGGTCCTCTATACGGCCTATGTCAACCTTGGCTATCTCCGCTTCATGGAGATGGAGCCATACCAGGTGTATCTCTACGACCCGGCGGGAACGCAGACGGCAAAGTCCCCCCTGGTGCAGACGGTTCCCTCTATGGAGGAGATGGACGCCGCCCTGCTTGCCGATGCCAACGGCGTGGGGCTGGATGCCAGCGCCGGGGATGTGCAAGTGGTGCTCTACAAAGGGGCGGAGCATATCGACAACCACCGGGCAGACTACGCCCTCTCCCTGTTGCGGCCCTCGACCAGTCCTGCCCCGGAGGTGCTGGGTACCTATACACCGGAGCAGAAGGCCCGGCGGGAAATCACCTGCGAGCTGCTGTTCTTTGAGCTGGCCGCCGTGGGATTCCTGGGTATTGCCGCCGTGCTGTTCAAGGAAAAGGGGATGGGTGTCATCCGGCTCCACGCCGTTCTCCCCCTGCGAAAAGACCTGTTTCTCCTTTCCAAGCTGGCGGTGTTCCTCCTCTCCGATCTGGTCTTTGCTGTGCTGCTCACCCTGCTGAATGTGGGACTTGCAGATGGGTTAGCGGTACTCCCCGCTGTTCTGCTCCAAACGGCTATTCTGTCGTTGATGATGGCCCTGGTTGGGATGCTTTGCGCCCTGCTCCTAAAGGATTTCCGGCAATTTACCCTGGCCTATCTGGTTATCGCCATTTTTGCCGCAACGCCTGTCTTTTTGTCCGCCAACACATCGGTGAAGTTTGACTGGATCGGCTGGCATCCCTTCTACCATGTCTATATGGGCCTGAAAAATGCCTACTTCGGGGCAGCCATTTCGCCGGTCTATTATGCCGGAGCTGTATCCGCGGTTATTCTGCTGTTCCTTGCGGTACAGTTTGTGTTCCACCAAGAAATCGCAAAGGAGGGATGAAAGGTGAAAGGCTTAAAATATCAGCTAAAAAGCGTTCTTCGGGATAAGTTTTGCCTGATGACCTTCCTGTTGCCCATCCTGGTAGCCGTGGCACTAAAATTTATGGGCTCTATCGATATGTCCAGCCTGGGAGAGCTGCACTTCGGCGTGCTGGAAAACGACCTGCCCCCTCAGACGGTCACATGGCTGGAACGGTACGGTCCGGTAACGGTCTACGGGACACAGGAGGAGCTGACCGCCGCCATTCGGGAACCGTCCACCAATATCATCGGCGTGGCTGCGGATGGGGACAGCCTCAAAACCGCCATCAGCGGGGATGAGCTGGATGTTTTTCAGCAGGCAGCGGCCACTCTCCCCGCCCTCTATGACCAGGGGGCAGGGACAGGACAAGCAGAGGTTCAGATTTTGGAACGCCCGGACATCCTGGAAAATCTCCAGGGCATCTTCATCCCTGCTGTGCTGATCGTGGCTATGTTCATGGGCTGCACCTTCAACGCCATGAACATCATCTCCGAAAAGGAGGACGGTGTGGCTTTTGTCAACGAGATCCTGCCTATGTCACCAAGCCAGTACATTTTGCAAAAGGTGGTGGTAGGATTCCTCTTTGGGAGCCTCTCCTCCATCGTGACGGCCTGTATCTGCTTCCGGCTGACCTGGCAAAATATTGGGGTAATGCTGGCGCTGATCCTTCTGTCCTCCTTTGTGGCGGCACTGATGGGGCTTTTCATCGGCAGGTTTTCCGAAGGGCTGATGATCGGTGTGGTCTACATCAAGATCATCATGCTGGCGTTTATCGCGGTGCCCATTGTATGCGCCCTGATCGGGGTGAGCGGACCGCTGGCTATCCTTTGCAATGTCGTTCCCTCCCAACCCGCCTTTGAGGGCATGATGGCATTGTCCGCCGGAAAGATGGGGACGGCGGTGAAGGATGTTGGGATTCTGGCGATTCACTGCATTGCCTGGTTTGCCCTGTATGCCTTGATTTCGGCCAAAGGGAAAAAGGGGTGAGCCGATCTCTAAAATATCTGCCTATGGATGATATGCCGGAACAACAGGGCAGCAGGAATCCTGCTGCCCTGTCGGTCTGTCGTCAAAAAATACTCGCCGGGCCGGTTCAACATAACGCTACTTATGTTGAGCTGGCCCATTTCCTTTCCGCTGTTTTTCCCTTCCAGTTCAACATAAATGGCGGATTTCTGTGGAAAAACAAGTTCGACATAAATAAATCGGCTATCAGCTTTGGAGAAGAATATCCTTCCGGCTGGCAGCCAGCTTCTCCAACTCCTCTGTGAAACCGCTGATGGAAAAAAGAACAAAATACTCTTTCCGGCCGTTTCGTTTCCACTCGACCTCCTTCGTTTTCTCCATCAGACTATTCAGGACATTGACCCCTACCGGGCCCTCCCAATACTTGCACTCGCCGAAAATGATGTTTGCCCCCTGGCTGTCCAAGGCGATCAGGTCGATCTCCGTATTGCCCCACCAGCGGCCTACCTTATCAAAAAGGAAGTCCCATTGTCCTGCCGCGGCCAACTGCCACATCTTCTCCCTGCACACATCCTCATAGATATAACTGATATGATGATCCACCAGGTTGGCACGGATGCGGTTCATAGCCGCCTGCTCGTTCCCGGATTCGATCAGCCCCATATTGGGGTAAACAAAGCGAAACCAGAACAGCATAAAATTGTCTTTGATCTTGTAAAGGCCCCGCTTGCTCTTTTCCGGATTCTCCTCGGTGACAGGAACCTCCCGTTCCAAAAGGTCCAGGTCCACAAGCGTCTTCAGATATTTGCTCAGCCCCGTCTGTTTCACTTCCAGGACTCCGGCGATTTTTCCCAGCTTCTGATTGCCGGCTGCGATAGCCTTCATAATGGAAAAATAGCTGCCGATTTCCGAAACCTCCCGCTGGAGCAGAAAATTAGGTTCGTCAAAGAGAAAGCTGGACTTAGAAAGGATACTGCGCTGGATCGCCGTGTAGATGTCCCCGGTATCATGGAAAAGCTCGATGTATTTTGGAACACCGCCGGTGACCGCATAGTATTCGATCAAATCTTTATGGGACTTTTCCGGGAAGAACTGCCCATAATGGGAGAAGGGGATCTGCCGGAGCCTCAGCTGTCCTGTTCTGCGCCCGTAAAGTGGGCTGGAATAGGATAAGGTCTGGCTTTCCATCATGGAGATCAGCGAACCGCACAGAATCACCATGACAGGCTGCTGTTTCAGAAAGGTATCCCATATCTTTTGAAAAACGGAGGGGAAGGCGGGATCAGACTTCCCCAGGTACTGAAATTCATCCAGGATCAGCAGGAGCTTTTGGTCGGAGGGTTTCTCACA
>JAAWGY010000092.1 GCA_022795575.1 Angelakisella sp.
ACGGCCAAAGGCGTCAGTCGCTTGGGGGGCGCTCCCCTAACGCCGCCTGGACCGCTTGGGCTCGGTTCTTCTGCTTGGGTGACAGCCTCAATCTCAACGCCCGGTTGCTCAATGCTTGGTTGGGCGGCTGGCCCTGCCGGGGGACAGGCTCCAGCAGCCTTGCGGGGGGAGCGTTATGGCCCGCTCCCTCCTTCCGGTTGGCCTGACAAGGTGCCTCCGGCGGATCTGATTCCCTGCGGGGGGATGTGGGGGGCTGGCTTTTGTGGCCTTTTTGGGGCTATGCGTAACTGAAAATGTACACGCCTCGACCGCCTGCCCGGTGGGGGAGTAGTATGTAATAGACTTGTAGTTTGTGTCTATATTTAGGCCGTTGGAAAATCCCTGCCAATTCGGCGCACCGGGCGCAAAGGCGATTGGTACAGTCTCTTCGGATAAGAGAAAAGCACGGGCCCTTCGGCCCGTGCTTTTTGTTCCTATTCAGTTTTGGCCACGATTCGTACAAGCTTTCCGGTTGTTGGGATCCCGGTGTCTGGCACAATCTATGGTCTGCGGTCCTACCGCTCCTGTTGCTTTGTGACTGCCTGTTTCCTCACATAGGGAGATGGTTCCCTTTTCCTGCCAGGCACTGGGTCAGGTCCATCCAGCATGATGACCTCTGTCACCTCCCGGAGGGATCCCCTCCGCCTGGGTGTGGAGCCTGCCGCCGGCGCTGGAGCATTTCTCAGAAAATATCGTGCAGTAAGGCAGTCCCGGACTGACAGCTACCAGTCCCAAAGCCCTGTTGCGAAGCTGTGTCCATTGGACTCACCCCTTTCCTTTCTTGCTGCTTTTCATGGGTGTGGTTACTCTTTGTCTTTGCTGTACATTGGAATCGGTCCCTTCGCTTTTCCTTCGCAGCGTCTCAGAACACCTTAGTACATTGGAGTATCCCTTTCCAGCCCTTACGGCTACCCATGCTTTGAAACCAGAAGGTGCGCCTTTTGCTGGCTTGGGGCTTTTCCTCTGCCTTTGCTCTGCGCCCCTCTTGTTTCTGATATAAGAATACCATACCCGTTTTGGTTTGTCAATAGGTTATAAAAAATTTTCTCAATGTTTTTATAAAATAGTGATGATGGACGGCTTGTGGCAGTTTGGGCACCCCTTAACCGGAAACGATCCGGTAGTACGCCTTGGCGGTGGCCAGATAGGCGGCGATATAGAGGACCACAAAAACCACCACCGCCGCCCCGCTCCCCAGCAGCACCGTCCCCTGGCTGATGCACAGGATGTCAAAAAGGCGTATCAGTACCGGCGTGGCAAAGCACAGGTGCATCAGCGCCATCAGCAGGGGGAGCAGAAAGACCAGCGTCACCTGCCGCCGCACCGTGGCCCGCACCATGCCGCCGCTCATCCCCACCCGGCGCATCACGATGTAGCCGTCCCGGTCCTCGCTGCCCTCGACGATCTGCTTGTAGTACATCACCAGCACGGTGCAGAGGAGGAAGGCGGCGCCGAAGAAGATCCCCAAAAAGGCCAGGGTGCCAAAGAACACCGTGATTTCCTCCGGGGAGATCTGCTCCAGGTTGAGGGAGACCACCCCCGGGCGGTTGGCGGTGCCCAGCAGCGCCATCACCTCCCCCTGGCCAAAGGCCACCGTCAGGGTGCAACAGAGGGTGACTAAGGTCATGGTGCCAAAGAGGCAGATGTTGGCCAGCCCCGCCCCGTTTTTCCGCATCCGGTGGAGCATCCCCGACAGGGTGACGAAGTTTTGGGGCCGGTAGTAGAAGCCCTTGTTGGCCTTCAGCGCCTTTAGGCAGTAGATGCTGCCAAAGATGAACACCCCATAGGTGCCCAGGGCCGCCAGCAGGGAGGCCAGGAAAAAGACGGGGACCACCATCAGGGCCAGCATGGGATCGTGGTAGGCCCGGATGGCCACGGTGTAGCCGCCCCCCAGCAGCGCCACCCCAAGGATGCAGCCGATGACCCCGAACCGGGGGTCCTTCTCCCCGGCGTGGTCCTCCCGGAGCAGTTCGGTGGGGGTTGCCAGGGAAAGATGGGCAAAGCTGCCGGCGAGGCACCCCAAAAAGATTACCCCGAACAGCCCGGCGGTGATGGCCAGGGCGCCGGGGGCCACCTGGGGGGTGTAATCGGCGGTGATGCCGGCCAGCCTTAGCAGCAGCCCCGCCGAAAGGCCCATCAGCAGCAGCCCCGCCCCCAGCCCAACCACAAGGCTGATGGCCAGGCTGTACAGCGTCTCGAACAGGAGCACCGCCCCCACGTGCCGCCGCTCCAGGCCCAGCACCCCGTAAAGCCCCAGCTCCCGGCGGCGGCGCTTCATCAAAAAGCTGTTGATGTACCAAAGGAAGGGGCCGCAGACCACCGGCAGCAGCAGGGTGGCTACCGTCATCAGGCCATGGAGGGTTCCGCTGCCGGGGATGGCGCGGGCAAAGCTGCGGGATTCCGAGATGTTGCAGACGGTAAAAAAGAGGCAGACAATGAGGGAGGCCGCCCCCAAAAAGGGCAGGTAGTCCCGGCGGTTGCTCCGGAGGTTGCAAAGGGCCAGGTAGGGACACAGGAGCGCGTTACGCACTTTCGGCATCCCCCTTCCCCAAAGCGGCCAGCCCGTCGGCCACCTGCTGGTAAAAGTTCTCCCCGGGCCGGCGGCGGAGCTCCCAGGCCAGCCGGCCGTCCCGCAAAAACAGCACCCGGTCCCCCCGGGACGCCGCCTGGACGCTGTGTGTCACCATCACGATGGTCTGGCCCTCCCGGTTTTCCTGCCGGAGGAGCTCCAGCAGCTCCCCGGCGGAGCGGGAATCCAGGGCTCCGGTGGGCTCGTCCGCCAGCAGCAGGCCGGGCCGGGTGATCAGCGCCCGGGCCGCCGCCGCCCGCTGCCGCTGCCCGCCGGAGACCTCATAGGGGTACTTGTTCAGCAGCCGGTGGATGCCCAGCCGCTCCGCCAGGGGGAGGAGCCGGTCGGTCATCTCCCGGAAGGGGAGGTTGGCCAGCACCAGGGGCAGGATGATGTTATCCCCCAGGGAGAAGGTATCCAGCAGGCAGTGGTCCTGGAAGATAAACCCCAGGTGGTCCCGGCGGAAGGCGGAAAGCTGCCGCCCCGGGATGCTTGCCAGCTCCTGCCCCTCCAGCAGCACCGCCCCGCCGGTGGGCCGGTCCAGGGAGGCCAGGAGGTTCAGGAGGGTGCTTTTGCCGCTGCCGCTCTCCCCCATCACCGCCACAAACTCCCCCTCCTCCACCGCAAAGGAGACGCCCCGCAGGGCGGCGGTACGGTTGCCGCCCCGGGAGGTATAGACCTTTTGCAGATCGCGCACTTCCAATAAAGACATCTGTCAAACCCTCTTTCGTTTTATTGCCGAAGTATGCAGCTTGCCGGCAAGCTACGTGCGGCGGCTTGCGCCGCCCTTTGTTTACCAAAACGAGGCGGCGGCAAACGGGACTCCAGGTATTTTGTAAACAATCTGTGACCGACCCAGGGAGCCCCCTCTTCCGCCGCCACCGGCCGGAGGAATCCGGAGGAAACGGGAGGAAAACCGAAAAAAACCGGAATTTTTTTGGATTTTCCCGGAAATTCCCCCAAAACTCTTGACAAAATCCGGAAATATGGTATATTTTCTGTGGGCAACCCCGCACGATTCCAGTTTGCGGCTTGACACCCAAAAATCCCGCCGGACCCGGGAGGACTCCCGCTTTTCTCCGGCGAAATTTCTGCGGTACAATCTGTGATCCCGGAATCCGGTGACGGGAGGGCCTTTTTTGCATCTGTAGGCAAAAGTCGATGGACCTGCCACCGCGGCAGCCGCTGCGGGACAGGTCCGAAAAGTGCGGCGCGGCAATGCCCCGGTCTGGAAGGTGTGCAGGCGCGAAGAGCTGCACCCGTTGCCAAGGCGCGCAGGCTTGATGTCAGCCTGCGCGGGGCGGCATAGGGTACCGCTTTTGCTTCTGCCATCCATAGCAAGCCCTTTGCGGGGATGGGGCCAAAGCCAAACCGCGTGCGGGAAGGACAGACTTCCCGCATCCATGGGCGCCGGGGAACCCCCGGCGTACTATCCGCAAAGGGGGATGCATTTTTTATGAACAGCAGCGCCATCATCAGCCTGCGGGGGATCCGGGTGGATTACGACGGGGAGCCGGTGCTCCACGGGTTGGACCTGGATATTATGGACAAGGAGTTTATCACCTTCCTTGGCCCCTCCGGGTGCGGCAAGACCACCACCCTGCGCATCATCGGCGGCTTTATCGAGCCGCTGGCGGGGGACATCTTCTTCGAGGGCAAGCGGATCAACGGCCTGCCGCCCTACAAGCGGCAGGTAAACACCGTCTTCCAGCGGTACGCCCTCTTCCCGCACCTCAACGTCTACGAGAACATCGAGTTCGGCCTCAAGATCAGCAAGCTCCCGGAAAAGGAACGGCGGCAGCGGGTGGAGGAGGCCCTGAAGCTGGTGAACCTGCAGGGCTACGGGCCCCGGAACATCAACCAGATGTCCGGCGGCCAGCAGCAGCGGGTGGCCATCGCCCGGGCCATTGTCAACCAGCCCAAGGTGCTGCTGCTGGACGAGCCGCTGGGCGCTTTGGACCTGAAGCTCCGCAAGGAGATGCAGGTGGAGCTGAAGCGGATCCAGCAGAGCCTGGAGATCACTTTTATCTATGTCACCCACGACCAGGAGGAGGCCCTTACCATGTCCGACCGGGTGGTGGTGATGAAGGACGGGGAGATCCTGCAAACCGGCACCCCCCAGGACATCTATAACGAGCCCGCAAACGCCTTTGTGGCGGATTTTATCGGGGAAAGCAACATCATCGACGGCTTTATGCACAAGGACTTTTTGGTGGAATTCGCCAACGATCTCTTCCCCTGCGTGGATAAGGGCTTTGCCCCCATGGAGCGGGTGCAGGTGGTGATCCGCCCGGAGGACATCCTCATCCTCCCCGCCGAAAAGGGGAAGATCTCCGGGGTGGTGGAATCGGTGATCTTTAAGGGTGTCCACTACGAGATGATGGTGGAGGCCCTGGGCTACCACTGGATGATCCACTCCACCATCAGCGTGGAGCCCGGCACCGTCATCGGCATGGACGTCGCGCCGGAGAACATCCACATCATGCAACGGATGGAGGAGGAGTGAGCCGTGAAGAAATACCAATACGCCGCCCTCCCTTACCTGGTCTGGTCCGCCGTCTTTGTGCTGGTGCCCCTGGGGCTGGTGGCGGTATTCGCCCTTACCACCAAGGACGGGGCCTTTACCATCGATAACATCGCCCGGGTATCCAACTACACCCCGGTGTTTATGCGCTCGGTGTGGCTGGCGGTGCTGGCCACCGCCATCTGCCTGACGGTGGGGTACCCCCTGGCCTACCTGATGAGCCGGATGAAGGGGGTGCACCAGCGCACCATGGTGATGCTCATCATGCTGCCCATGTGGATCAACTTCCTGCTGCGCACCTATGCCTGGATGACCCTGCTGGAAAACAACGGCGTCATCAACTCGCTGCTGCGGCTGGCGGGGCTGGGGCCGGTGCGGATGATCAACACCCAGGGGGCGGTGGTGCTGGGGATGGTGTACAACTACCTTCCCTTTATGATCCTGCCCCTTTACTCCATCATGACCAAAATCGACAACCGGGTCATCGAGGCGGCCCAGGACCTGGGGGCCAACCCCTTCTGCGTCTTCTCCAGGGTGATCCTTCCCCTCAGCGTCCCCGGCATCTCCACCGGCGTCACCATGGTGTTCGTCCCCGCCATCTCCACCTTTATCATCTCCCGGATGCTGGGGGGCGGCTCCAATATGCTGATCGGCGACCTCATCGACGCCCAGTTTTTGGGCAACGCCTACAACCCCAACTTAGGGGCGGCCATCTCCATGGTGCTGATGGTCTTCATCCTGCTGGTGATGAGCATCTTTAACCAGTTTGATGATTCCGAGGACAGGGAGGGGCTGCTGATATGATGAAGCATCTTCGCCATTCCTACATCGGCCTTGTGATGGTCTTCCTGTATATGCCCATCGCGGTGCTGATCCTCTACAGCTTTAACGCCAGCAAGTCCCGTTCGGTATGGGCCGGCTTTTCGCTGCGGTGGTACCGGGACCTCTTCTCCAACGAGCTGATCCTCACCTCCCTTTACAACACCCTGGTGGTGGCCCTCTGCGCCTCGGTAATCGCGGTGATACTGGGCACCGCGGCGGCCATGGGCATCTATTCCATCCGCAACCGCTGGTTCAAATCCGCCATTATGAACGTGACCTATATGCCCATCCTCAACCCGGAGATCGTGATGGGCGTGTCGCTGCTGCTGCTTTTTGTCTCGGTAAACCAGGTGGGGGCGGGCATCACCGCCGTCACCGGGGTACCCATGCCGGAGCTGAACCTGGGGTACGCCACCCTGGTCATCGCCCACGTCACCTTCTGCACCCCCTACGTCATCCTCAACGTGCTGCCCAAGCTGCGGCAGATGGACAAATACGTCTACGAGGCGGCGCTGGACCTGGGCTGTAGCCCCGCCATGGCCTTCTTTAAGGTCATCATCCCGGAGATCATGCCCGGTATGGCCACCGGCTTCCTGATGGCCCTGACCTACTCGGTGGACGACTTCATCATCAGCTACTTTGTCAGCTCCGCCACCTCCCAGACCCTCCCCGTCACCATCGGGGCCATGGTCCGCAAGCGGATCAGCCCGGAGATCAACGCCCTTTCGGCCATCATCTTTGTGGTGGTGCTGGCGGCGCTGCTGGTCATCAACCTTTCCGCCGCCCGCCGGGAGCGGCTGCTCCAGAAAAAGCAGGGAGGTGGCCGGTGATGAAAAGAAAGCTTTGCCTGCTGCTTGCCGCGGCGCTGCTGCTGCCGATGCTGCTTGTGGTTCCCGCCTGCGCCGAGGAGCTGGACTGCTCCGCCATGGACACCGCCTACTACACCCGCTACCGGGGGCAGGGGCGCTCCCTGAACGTCTACAACTGGGGGGAGTACATCTCCGACGGCTCGGACGACAGCATCGATGTCAACCGGGCCTTTGAGGAGCTCACCGGCATCAAGGTTGTCTACTCCACCTTTGACACCAACGAATCCCTCTACGCCAAGCTCAAAACCGGGGGGAGCAGCTACGATGTCATCATCCCCTCCGACTACATGATTGCCCGGATGATCGAGGAGGAGATGCTGCTGCCCCTGGACCTTGCCAACATCCCCAACTTTGAGGGGGCCATCGGGGAGCGGTACAAAAACCCCATGTACGACCCGGAAAACCGCTATTCGGTGCCCTACACCTGGGGGACGGTGGGGCTGATCTACAACACCACCATGGTGGACGAAAGCGACCTCATCGACAGCTGGAGCTACCTTTGGGACCCTGTTTACGCCGGTAATATGCTGATGTTCAGCAACTCCAAGGACGCCTTTGGCATCGCCTTCAAGATGCTGGGCTACCCCATCAACGCCGAAAGCCGGGAGCAGCTGGACCGGGCCACCCAGCTGCTAAAGGAGCAGAAGCCCCTCCTGCAGGCCTACGTGATGGACGAAATCTTTGACAAGATGACCGGCGGCGAGGCGGCGCTGGCCCCCTACTACGCCGGCGACGCCGTCACCATGATGGAGGACAACCCGGACCTCCGCTTTGTCATCCCCAAGGAGGGCTCCAACATCTTTACCGACGCCATGTGCATCCCCAAGGAGGCCCGGAACAAGGAGCTGGCGGAGATGTACATCAACTTTATGCTGGAGCCGGAGGTGGGGCTGGCCAACATCGATTACATCGGCTATTCCACCCCCAACGACTGGGTTTACCAGCTGCTGGACGACGAGGTGAAGAACGACCCGGTGCGGTACCCGGACCAGGAGCTGCTGGAGGGCTGCGAGTACTTCGTCAACCTGCCGCCGGAGCTGGCGGCCTACATGGACGAAAAGTGGACCGAGCTGCTCTCGGCCGACGAACGGTACAGCCGGATGCTGATGCCCCTGGTGATGCTGGGCTGCGTCATTGCAACGGTGGTGCTGAACACGGCCCGGGCGGTGCGCAAAAGCCGGGGAGGCGCGGCCGCGGGCAGAGCCTACCCGTAATGAGAAGCTGTACCAATAGCTGAAGTGCGCAGATTGGCGAGCAAATTTTTTGACTGCCGATGCCAAAAAAGCGCAGGAATACTGTGTGTATTTCAAG
>JAAWGY010000093.1 GCA_022795575.1 Angelakisella sp.
TACGACACCCCCTGCAACCTCTTTGTGGCCGGCTTTATCGGCTCCCCCCAGATGAACTTCCTGGATGCCGTCATCGTGGAGAAAAACGGCAGCTACGCCGCCAAGCTGGGGGGTGGCGAGGAGATCGCCCTTCCGGCCCGGATGAACGGCGACGTTTTGGGCAAGTATGTGGGCCGCACCGTGGTGCTGGGCATCCGCCCGGAGGATGTGGACGCCGTCCCCGCCAGCGCTACCCACGACCTGGACGCCAAAATCGAGATCGCCGAGCTGATGGGCGCGGAGATCAACCTGCACCTGGACTACAAGGGCACCCGCATTGTGGCCCGCACCGGCTCCACCTATAAGGGCCGGGAGGGGGACACCGCCGCCCTGGTCTTCACCACCGATAAGCTCCACCTCTTCGATAAGGAAACGGAGCAGGCCATCGCCCACTGACCCTGCCGGCAGCCTGCCCCCGCCCCCGGTTTTGTCAGAAGCTGTACCAATCGCCAAGGTGCGCGGATTGGCGAGCAGATTTTCCCAACGCCCATGCCAAAAAGCGCAGGAATACGGAATGTATTTCGGCCCCTTTGGCAGAGGCAGAGGGGAAATCTGCCGCCAGGCTGCATGGGGCGGTTGGTACAGCTTTTCGCTTGCCCCCGGCCTTTGGCGGCTTTCCGACGGCCTGCCCGCCGGGGAAGGACACCGGGACCGGCAGAAGCCGGCTGCGCAACCGGTACCCCCGCCGGCCGGGGGGCAGGCCGCCCTCCTGCCCTGGTTTTTCTGCCGGGCAGGAGCCGTGGGGCCGTACACTGTTTTTTGGAGGATATACCCATGCCGTCCCGTCAGAACCAGACCGTTGAGATCCGGCCCGCAACCCCCGACGATGCCATCCGGGAGCTGCTGACCCTGTCCTGGGCGCAGATCTGCCCTGTCAGCACCGGGGACAGCGCCGGCGGCTGCGCCAGAGAGGGGGAGTACGCCGTTATCGCGGCGGTAAAGGGCAAGCTCACCGTCACCGCCCACAGCCAGTATGCCCTCCTTTCCGCCGGCCAGGCCATCCTTCTCCATGCCGCCGGCAGCTACACCCTCCAGGGGGTTTCCGACAGCGTCGCCATGACGGCGGTGGTGCAGGGGGAGCTGGCCGGCAGGCTGATGGGGGACCGGCTCCGGGAGGGGGCCGCCCTGTTCCCCGGGGGCGCGGCGGCGGTGCGGGAGGCGGTGCTGGCCCTCTCGGTGCTGGCGGAGGAGAACGCCCGGGTGGATGGCGCCACCGCCTCGGCCTACGCCTACGCCCTGCTGACAAGGCTGCGGGGCATCCCCCAGGGGGAGGAGGGGGAAGGCTCCGCCGTCTCCCCCCTGGTGGAGGGGGCCATCGCCATCATCCAGGAGGACTTTCCCTACCTGGAGGGGCTGGACGACCTGGCCGGCAGGCTGGAGGTCTCCAAGGCCCACCTGATCCGCAGCTTTGTCCGGGAAACCGGCATCTCCCCGGCCCGGTACATCACCCGGGTACGCATCGAGTACGCCAAGCTCCTCCTGCGGGGGGAGGACGCCTCCATCACCTATGTGGCGGAGGCCTCCGGCTTTGCCAACGCCAACTACTTCGCCAAGGTCTTCCGGCGGGAGACGGGGATGTCCCCCAGCGAGTACCTGGAAAGCGCCCCCCAAAGGGAGTCCCGCCCCCGGCTTCCCAAGAACCCATACCCGCTGTGGTAGCCCTTGGGTTGCATTCGGCTATATTCTTCTCCCCCCGCTGGGGCGGATAGAAACCGGCTGTTTTTCGTTTTTGGAAAGCAAATTGGCGTTTTGCATAAATTGTATATACTCTGTTCGTGTAAATGAAACAAACTTATTGTAAATATATCAGGATGTGACTTGAATTAGACGAAATACCAGCTGAAATAAAATTTGGGTATATTTCCTGTTCCTGTATCCATTTACAAGCAACCGGTGCCGGATATATTATTTTTATGCCCGGGTGGACGCTGCTTTGGGCGCAGTGCGGCATCAAGGCGCTTTTGGGACCGGCGCCCCGGCGGGCAGAAAAACAAGCACAGAGGAGTGGAATGTATGAGAAGGATTTCCCGTATCACGGCGGTTCTCCTGGCTGCGGTGCTCCTGCTCTCCCTGTTTGGCTGCGGGGCCTCAGACGGCAAAACCCATCTGAAGTTCCAGATTTGGGACGTGGCCCAGCGGGACAGTATGCAGGCCATCTGTGACGCCTACACCGCCCAAAACCCCGATGTGGTCATCGAGGTGCAGGTGACAAACTGGAGCGAGTACTGGACCAAGCTGGAAGCCGCCGCCGAAAGCAACACCATGCCGGATATCTTCTGGATGCACACCAACCAGATCCTGTACTACGCGGACTTTGGGATGCTGGCGGATGTCACCGACCTGTACGCCGACGTGGACCCGGGCTTTTACCAGCAGCATTACTCCGATATCTCCATCGACAACGCCAAGGGGAGCGACGGCCGGATGTACGGCGTCCCCAAGGATAAGGACAACATCGTCCTGGTCTACAACAAGGAGATGTTTGACGCCGCCAAGGTCTCCTACCCCGATGAAAGCTGGACCTGGGACGACCTGGTGGAGGCCTCCGACAAGATCTACAAGGCCACCGGCAAATGGGGCTACATGGCCTACAACGACGAACAGCTGGGCTACTGGCCCTTTGTCTACCAGGCCGGCGGCTATGTCCTGAACGATGATAAGACCGCCGCGGGCTTCGACCAGCCCGGCACCCAAAAGGCGATGGAATTCTACGTGGGCCTCCAGCAGAACGATTGGTGCCCCGACCAGACCTATTTTGCCGAGACCCAGCCCGGCATCGCCTTTTTCTCCGAGATCGGCTCGATGTACCTGGAGGGCAACTGGGAGCTGATGAACAAGTGCAACAGCTTCCCCAACCTGACAGGCAAGTGGGACATCGCCCCCCTGCCCAAGTGCCCCGACCCGGTATCCGGTGACGGCCGGGCCACCATCTCCAACGGCCTGTGCTACGCCACCGCCGCCCACGGAAAAACCCGGGATATCGCCCTGGACGTGCTGAAGTTCTTCGGCACCGAGGAGGCCCAGCGCATCGCCAGCTCCTACGGCATGGCCGTATCCGCCTACATCGGCACCGAGCAGCCCTACTACGACGCCTTTAAGAAGGCCGGCTACGACATCGACATCCAGGTGGTGGAGGAGCAGTTCGCCTACAGCGTCCAGAGCGTCAACAACGCCGCCCGCCCCAAGTGGAAGGCCCCGGTGCTGGATGAGCTGAACAAGGCCTACAACGGCACCCAGCCCCTGGACGTTACGCTGCAGCGGATGCAGAAGATCATCAACGACGCCACCGCGGCCAACCTGGCCAACCGATGAAAGGGAGGGAACCGGAACAAATGAAAGAACAAAAGCTTTCCGCCGCCGCCAAACGGGAGCAGAATTGGGCCTGGCTTATGGTCGCTCCCACCATCGTCGGCCTGCTGGCGCTGAACCTGTGGCCCTTTGTCCAAACCATCTACACCAGCTTCTGCGAGCACCTGGGCTTTGGCCACTACCGCTTTAACGGTGTCCAAAACTACATAGACGTCTTCTCCCGCCCGGAGTTCTGGAAGGCCACCTGGAACACCATCTACTTCTGCATCCTCACCGTGCCCCTGGGGGTGTTTATCGCCCTGCTGGTGGCTATGCTCCTCAACGCCAAAATCAAGGGCCGGGGCTTCTTCCGCACCGTCTTCTTCCTGCCCATGATCTGCGCCCCCGCCGCCGTCACTATGGTGTGGCGCTGGCTCTTTAACGGCGAGTACGGCATCCTCAACCAGCTGTTCGGCACCAGCATCAGCTGGCTTACCGATTCCAAGTGGGTGATGCTGGCCTGCGCCGTGGTGGCCATCTGGTCCAACATCGGCTACGACGCGGTGCTGCTCCTCTCCGGCCTGCAGAACATCTCCAAGAGCTACTACGAGGCCGCCGAGATCGACGGCACCACCAAGGTAAAGCAGTTTTTCCAGATCACCCTGCCCATGGTTTCCCCCACCCTCTTTGTGGTGCTTATCATGCGGCTGATGGCCTCGGTTAAGGTGTACGACCTGATCTTTATGATGGTGGAGGACACCAACCCCGCCGTCACCAGCGTACAGAGCCTAATGTACCTCTTCTACCGCGAGTCCTTTGTGGCCGGCAGCCGGGGCACCGGTTCGGTCATCGTCATCTGGACGGTGCTGATCATCGGTGTCGTCACCGTCGTCCAGTTCCTGGGACAGAAGAAGTGGGTCAACTACGACGTGTAAGGAGGGTACAAGATGAAAAGCGCTTCGCTGGAACAATCCAAGAAAATCGTCAAGGTCCTTACCTATGCCTTCCTGGCCCTTGGAACCATCGTGATGATCTTCCCCTTTCTCTGGATGATCCTGACCAGCTCCAAGACGGTGCCGGAAAGTATGCAGATCCCCCCCACCATCCTCCCCAAGGAATTCACCCTGAAAAACTTCAGCGACGTAATGCAGAGCCTTCCCTTTGTGAACCTCTACATCAACACCGGCCTGATGATCCTGTTCCGTGTCATCTGCGCCGTGGTGTTCAGCTCCATGGCGGGCTACGCCTTTGCCAAGCTGAAGTTTAAGTACAAGAACCTTCTCTTTGGCATCGTGCTGGTCCAGATGTCCCTGCCCAGCCAGATCTTTATCATTCCCCAGTACCAGATGGTGGCCAAGTTGGGGGCGGCCAACACCATCTTTGCCCTGGTCTTCCCGGGGCTGGTCAGCGCCTTTGGCACCTTCTTCCTCCGCCAGGCCTATATGGGCATCCCCACCGAGATCGGCGAGGCCGCCTACCTGGACGGCTGCAACCAGTGGGAATCCTTCTATAAGGTGATGTTCCCCCTCACCTCCTCCTCGGTAGCCGCCCTCACCGTCTTTACCGCGGTGTTCGCCTACGGCGACCTGATGTGGCCCCAGGTTGTCACCTCCGATGTGAAGATGATGACACTGTCCGCCGGCCTTGCCAACCTCCGGGGACAGTTTACCACCAACTTCCCGGTGCTGATGGCCGGCTCCCTCCTGGCCATGCTCCCCATGATCGTCCTTTACCTCATCTTCCAGCGCCAGTTCATCGAGGGCGTCGCCATGACCGGCGGCAAATAATCGGCTTTTTTGCGGCTGTCCCGGGGGTTCCCCCGGGGCGTGCCGCCGGGAGCTTGTGTCACACAGGGCCTGTGGCGGGCCAAAAGCGGCCCCGGCGACGAATTTGCCCCGCCGGGGTCGTTTATTTGTACAATTCTGCGGTGGAAGCAAGGATGCGATTTGTGGTTTTTCCGCTCTTGCGCTCCGGAAGAAAATCGCCTAAAATGGTCTTTGCGCCATCACCAAAAGATTTTTATTTAAGGGGATTTCCTTTATGATCGTACTGGACGAAAAAAACAGGGTTTTTACCCTGCACACCTGCGCCACCACCTACCAGATGAAGGCGGACAGCCACCAGGTGCTTCTGCACACCTACTACGGCCCCCGGGTGGGGAACGGGGACCTCTCCTACCTGATCCGCCACGCGGACCGGGGATTTTCCCCCAACCCCAGCGAGGCGGGACGGGACCGCACCTATTCCCTGGATACCCTCCCCCAGGAGTACGCCACCTGCGGGGTGGGGGACTTCCGGATCCCCTCCCTGGAGGTGGAGCCGGCGGACGGCAGCCTCCTTAGCGACCTGCGGTACCGGGGGGTGCGGCGGGTGCCCGGCAAGTACGCCCTGCCCGGCCTGCCCGCCTTCTTTGGCGGGGACCGGTGGGAAACCCTGATCGTCACCCTGGAGGACGCCGCCTCCCGGGTGGAGGTGGAGCTCCTTTACGGCGTGCTGGAGGACCGGGACCTGATCACCCGGGCCGCCCGGATCACCAACCGCGGCGACCAGACCGTCTACCTCCACCGGGCCGATTCCCTCTGCCTGGACTTCTGCCAGGGGGAGATGGACTTTATCACCTTTGACGGCTGCCATGTTATGGAGCGGTGCATGAACCGCACCCGCCTGCGGGCCGGCATCCAGAGCGTGGGCAGCGTCCGGGGCACCTCCAGCCACCACCACAACCCCTTTGTCATCCTCTGCCAGCGGGAGGCCGGGGAGGACTACGGCACCTGCTACGGCGCCGCCCTGCTGTACAGCGGCAACTTTGCCATCTCGGCGGAGCGGACCCAGATGGAGAACAACCGCCTTACCATGGGCCTGCACCCCTACCACTTCCGCTACGCCCTGGCCCCGGGGGAAAGCTTTACCACCCCGGAGGCGGCCATGGTCTGCTCCATCCAGGGCTTTGGACAGATGAGCCGCCAGTTCCACCGGGCCATCCGGGAGAACCTGATCCGGGCCCCCCGGGCCGGGGAGCGCCGGCCGGTGCTGGTAAACCACTGGGAGGCCACCGAGTTCCACTTTGACGCCGATAAGCTGGTGGAGATTGCCGGGGCCGCCGCCGCCCTGGGCACCGAGCTGTTTGTTTTGGACGACGGCTGGTTTGGCAAGCGGGACAGCGACTACAGCGGCCTGGGGGACTGGCAGGTGAACCAGCAGAAGCTCCCCGGGGGGCTGGGGGCGCTGGCGGAGCGTATCCAGGCCCTGGGGATGCAGTTTGGCCTTTGGGTGGAGCCGGAGATGGTCAGCGAGGACAGCGACCTTTACCGCGCCCACCCGGACTGGGCCCTTGGGGTGCCGGGGCGCTCCCGGACCCTGGGGCGCAGCCAGCTGGTGCTGGACTTTTCCCGCAGGGAGGTCCGGGAGCACATCTACCGGGACCTGCAAAAGGTGCTGGACAGCGCCGAGATCACCTACATCAAGTGGGATATGAACCGCAGCCTTACCGACGTCTGGTCCGCCGCCCTGCCCCCGGAGCGCCAGGGGGAGGTCTTCCACCGGTATGTCCTGGGCCTTTACGAGATGCTGGAATGGCTCCACCGGGACTATCCGGAGATCCTCATCGAGGGATGCAGCGGCGGCGGCGGGCGCTTTGACGCCGGGATGCTCTACTACACCCCCCAAATCTGGTGCAGCGACAACACCGACGCCATCGACCGGCTGCGGATCCAGTACGGCACCTCCTTCTGCTACCCGGTGGGGACCATGGGGGCCCATGTTTCGGCGGTGCCCAACGCCCAGACCGGCCGGATTGTCCCCATGGAGACCCGCGGCGTGGTGGCCATGTGCGGCACCTTTGGGTACGAGATGGACCTGCGCAAATGCACCGGCACCGAGCGGAAGATCGCCGCCCGGCAGATCCGGACCTACAAAGCCCGCTGGAGGCTGATTCAGGAGGGGGACTATTACCGCCTCACCGATCCCTTTGGGGACGGCCCCTATACCGCCTGGCAGCACGTATCGGAGGACCGGCGGGAGGCGCTGGTATCGGTGGTGATGGGGGCGGTCCACGCCGCCCAGCCCTTCCTGGCCCTGCGCCTCAAGGGGCTGGACCCCCAGCGGTCCTACCGCATCAACGGCTCCCGGGAGCGTTACCCCGGCGACGCCCTGATGAACGCGGGCTATCCCCTCCCCATGCCCATGGGGGACTACCAGTCCCTCCAGCTTTACCTGGAGGCAAAGTAACCGGGAGCAGGCCAGTAAAAAACAGGCTGGCTGCAAAATGCAGTCAGCCTGTTTTTATATCTAATCCTTGGCGCCGGGCCGGTTCCGGGCCCGCCATTCCCGGGGGGAGGTGCCGTACCGCTTGCGGAAGGCCCGGGAAAAGTGGAGCTGGTTGACGTAGCCGCAGCTGGCGGCGATGTTGCCGATGGAGTCCCCCGAGGTCTTCATCAGGTCCGCCGCCTTGGAGAGGCGCAGCCGGATGAGGAATTCCTGGGGCGGGCAGCCCATATTTTCCCGGAAAAGCTTGCTGAAGTAGCTGCGGTTCAGGCGGCAGACGTCGGCGATCTCCTCCACCGTCAGCTCCCGCTGGTAGTTCTGCTCCATGTAGGTGACAGCCTCCTGGATGTAAAAGTCCCGCAGCTGGGCGGCCCGGGCCTCCCGCCGGGTGGCGGAGGAGAGGCTGAGGCCGTCCATGAACAGGTACAGGTGGCCGATGAGGCACAGGCTGGAGGCATCGGGCCGGTTTGCGATGTGGAGCATCTCGTCCCGTACCGCCTCCCCCTGGGGGAGGGT
>JAAWGY010000094.1 GCA_022795575.1 Angelakisella sp.
GCTCCTTGGGATAGGCTCCGTCTAAGCGATAGCGTCCTGGGGAGTTTCGCTCCTGCGGGAGCGACCAGGGCCTGCGCGGCCCTGGACCTGCGGCCCGGTAGCCCGGGCGGGCACATAGCGGGCGATAGGCCGTCCGCTTATCCCCCCAAAAGCTGCCTTTTTTCACCCAACCCGGAAAACATTGTCGAATTCTATCGATGTAAAGGAAAACCCTTGACATATCCGGACAAGGCCGTTATAATATTGTTTGCGTCGCTTTCTTAGACCGTTCAGTTGGGGGAATGGTCGGTATTTGCGTAAAGGAAAATACTTTACAGCCGGGGGTGTAAAGGAATTATGTCGAAAAATCTGGAAATTTCCTTTCTGCTGGATTTTTATGGAGATATGCTTACCGATAAGCAGAAGGATGTGGTGGAGCTCTATTATAATGAGGACCTCTCCCTGGCGGAGATCGCCTCCCATAGCGGCATCACCCGCCAAGGTGTCCGGGATTCCATCAAGCGGGCAGAAGGACTGCTCCTGGAGTACGAAAAACACCTGCACCTGGCCTACCGCTTCCAGCGTATCCAGCAGTGCCTCAGCGAAATTACCGACCTGGCAAAGGATATCGAACGAATCAACGACCGCTTTGGAGCGTCACAGGAGATCTATAACCGTACCGGGCGAATCGTCGCCCTGGCCGGAGAGATCGGGGAAAGTGAGTGACCGTATGACAGGAAGGGGGCTTTTCCTTGGCCTTTGAGGGTTTGTCCGAAAAATTATCTGCTACGTTTAAGAAGCTGAAAAACCGGGGTAAGCTCAGCGAGGCCGACGTCCGGGAGGCAATGCGGGAGGTCCGCCTGGCCCTTCTGGAGGCCGACGTCAACTATAAGGTGGCCAAGGATTTTGTAAAAACCGTCACCGAAAAGGCGGTGGGAGAGCAGGTCCTGACCAGCCTTACCCCCGCCCAGCAGGTCATCAAGATTGTAAATGATGAGATGACCTCCCTGATGGGCGCCACCCATACCCGGATCAATCTTTCTTCTAAGATCCCCACGATTATTTTGATGTGCGGCCTCCAGGGCTCCGGTAAAACCACCCATAGCGCTAAGCTGGCCTATCATTTTAAGCAGCAGGGCAAACGCCCCCTGCTGGTGGCCTGCGATGTCTACCGCCCCGCCGCCATCGACCAGCTGAAGGTGGTGGGCCAAAAGGCCGGCGTCCCCGTCTTCGAGATGGGCAACGCCAACCCGGTGCTCATCTGTAAAAAGGCCCTGGGCCACGCCAAGGACTACGGCAACGATATCGTCATCATCGATACCGCCGGCCGCCTGCATATCGACGAGGCGCTGATGGAGGAGCTGCGGGCCATCAAGGCGGAGGTTAACCCCCACGAGACACTGCTGGTCATCGATTCCATGACCGGCCAGGACGCGGTAAACGTGGCCACCAGCTTCGATGGCGGCCTGGGGGTGGATGGCATCATCCTTACCAAGCTGGACGGCGATACCCGGGGCGGCGCCGCCCTCTCGGTAAAGGCCGCCACCGGCAAGCCCATCAAATTCGCCGGCGTTGGGGAAAAGATCGGCGATCTGGAGCCCTTCTATCCCGACCGGATGGCCTCCCGGATCCTGGGCTTCGGCGATGTGATGACCCTGATCGAAAAGGCCAGCAGCCAGGTGGACGCCGACGCCGCTGCCGCTACCGCCAAGAAGATGAAGGAGGGCCAGCTGGATTTTAACGACCTGCTGGAGCAGATGGCGCAGATGAAAAAGATGGGCCCCCTTTCCTCCATCCTGGATATGATCCCCGGCATGGGGGGCAAGGTCAGCGAGGAGGACGCCCAGGAGGGGGAGCGGCAGCTTAAGCGCACCGAATCCATCATCCTCTCCATGACCCCCGCCGAGCGGCAGAAGCCCAGCCTCATCAACCCCTCCCGCAAGCGGCGCATCGCCGCGGGCAGCGGTACCCGGGTGGAGGACGTCAACCGCCTCATCCGCCAGCTGGAGCAGACGCAGAAGATGATCAAGCAGCTTGCCCCCGGCAAGGGCAAAAAGCGCCGCCGGATGCCCTTCGGCGGCGGGATGCCGGGCTTCCCCACCATGTAGCAGACCCGCCGGAAGGCTTTCCGGTAAATGATAAAGAAAATCAAAATTGGAGGTAATACTTATGTCCGTCAAGATCAGACTGCGCCGCATGGGCGCCAAGAAAGCTCCCTTTTACCGCGTTGTGGTGGCCGATTCCCGCTACCCCCGGGATGGCCGCTTTATCGAGGAGGTAGGCACCTACGACCCCACCAAGAACCCCTCGGAGTTTAAGGTGGATGTGGAGAAGGCCAAGAAGTGGCTGGCCAGCGGCGCCCAGCCCACCGATACCGTTCGGGCCCTGATGAAGGTCCACGGCATCCTGTAATCAATTTTTAGGAGGAACCGTTTAGCATGGATAACCAAGCAGTTGCAGAGCTCATTACTGCCATCGCCCAGGGGCTGGTGGACGAAAAGGAGGCCGTCAACGTCACCTTTGACGACCCGGACGAGGAGGGCACCGTAGTTTTCCACCTCCACGTTGCCCCGGACGATATGGGCCGGGTGATCGGCAAGCAGGGCCGCATCGCCAAAGCCATCCGTACCGTGGTACGGGCCGCTGCCAACAAGGTGGGGGCCAAGGCGGCTGTGGAGATCGACTGATTGCCGCAAAACCGTATTTTGCCGGGGAAAAAGCCCCCGGCCAGCAACCTGTTTTCCGCCGGGCAGCGCGCCGGGCGGGGAACAGGTTTTTGTGAAGGAGGGGATTCGTGATGAAAAAGCAGTACCTGGAGTGCGGCAAGATTGTTGCTACCCACGGCCTGCGGGGGGAAGTAAAGGTGATGCCCTGGTGCGACGGGCCGGAGACGCTGTGCGGACTTTCCACCCTATACCTGGACGGGGGCAAAACGCCCCTGCGGGTGGAGCGTGCCCGGCCGGCCAAGGGGATGGTGCTGCTGAAGGCGGAGGGGGTGGACACCCCGGAGGCGGCCCAGGCGCTGCGGGGCCGGGTGCTGTGGCTGGACCGGGCGGAGGACACCCTGGCGGAGGGACAGTACTACATCCAGGACCTGCTGGGGCTGACGGTGGAGGACGCCGACACCGGGGCGGTATACGGCAGCCTCAGCGACGTCACCGGGACGGCGGGGGCCAACGACGTGTACCACATCACCTTCCCGGACGGCCGGGTGCAGCTGATCCCGGCCATCCCCCAGGTGGTGATCCAGATTGACATTGACGCGGGCCGGATGCGGATCCGCCCGCTGGAGGGGCTGTTTGAATGATACCACGGTTTGACGTTGCGACCCTGTTTGTGGATATGTGCCAGGCAGTGACCGACGAGAGCATCCTTGGCAGGGCCCAGCGGGCAGGGAAGATTACGGTAAACTACTTTAACATCCGGGACTACGCCGGCAACAAGCACAACCGGGTGGACGACTGCACCTATGGGGGCGGCCGGGGGATGCTGATGCAGGCAGAGCCCATCTACCGCTGCTACCAGGCGGTGTGCCAGGCGGCGGGAAGCAAGCCCTACGTCCTCTTCCCCTCCCCCCAGGGCAAGGTCTTTGACCAGGCCACGGCCAACCGGCTGGCGGAACGGGGGCACCTGCTCTTCCTCTGCGGCCACTACGAGGGGGTGGACCAGCGGGTGCTGGACGAGATTGTGGACGAGGAGCTTTCCCTGGGGGACTTTGTGCTCACCGGCGGGGAGATCCCGGCCATGGCCATGCTGGACGCGGTGGCGCGGCTCTGCCCGGGGGTGCTTAGCGAGGAGAGCTGCTTTACCGAGGAAAGCTTTTACAACGGACTGCTGGAGTACCCCCAATACAGCCACCCGGCGGTATGGATGGGCAAGGCGGTGCCGGAGGTGCTGCTGTCGGGGAACCACGCCAACATCCGGCGGTGGCGGCGGGAGCAGTCGCTGCGTGTGACCTGGGAAAAGCGCCCGGAGCTGTTGGACAAGGCGGAGCTTACCAAGGAGGACCGGGCGTTTTTGGCAAAGCTGCGCCAGGAGGAGGAGTAGGGAGTTCTACCGTGTAAGGAGGATGCAGCTTGAAACAGAAGATATGTCGAAGCTTGTTTCATCCCGGCGCTTTGTTATCTCTCGCCCTTGCAATACTGGCGGTATATTTTGTTTGCGCTGGAAGGTATCCGGTGCAGACGCACAGCCGGATCATTGGCGGGGTGGCCCTTCTTTCGGCAGGGGCCTTGGCTGTCGGTTGCCTGGGGAGGGGCCCCACTGCCTCCTGGGCCCAGGCGGGAATCTCCTTTTTCCTGTGCGGGGCAGCGCTGCTCCTTTCCTTCAGCGCGCAGTATAACATCAGGCTATGGGGTGTGCCCTCTGACCTCAACCTGTTTCTGCTCCCCCGCCTGTTTTTTGTGGCGGCTCCCTTGGCAAGTGGCTGGCTTTCCGCAAAAAGCACCGGGCAGGATGGCTTTTTCCGCATCCAAAGGAGGGACCTTGTAACCGTTCTGCTCTGCGTGGGAGTGGTCCTCCTGTTTGACCAGGGCGCTCTTTGGATGGTCCACCATTTAGAGGCCCCCAGCGTTTTGGTTCCTTATGCCGCCCTCCACTCCATCCTGTTTGCCCTTCCGGTGTGGCATTTTGTGCTGAACCGGGAGGCGCGCTTTCTGCCCACCATCTGCTTTGCGGGGGCGATGGCGCACCTCTGCTCTGCAACCAAGCTATTTATGACATTTGACCCTTTGCATCAGGAAATCTTCCGGCAAGACCTGAAAAGAGACACATGGCTTTGGCTGATCCTGTCCGGTATAGCCGCCATTTTGTATTTTGCTTACCGGCAAGCCGCCGGAAAAGCCAAAAATCCTGATTCTACCAAGGAAGCGTGACAGAAATGACCGGGACCATCATCAACACCCTTGCCGTCATCGTTGGCGGCTGCATCGGCCTTTGCATCAAAAAGGGACTGCCCGCCCACATTGAGCAGGCCGTAACCTATATGCTGGGCCTTTCCACCTGCGTCATCGGCCTCAACGGCCTGCTAAGCACCATGCTTACCGTGGATGCCGCCACCGGCCGCGTCTCCTCCTCCGGCGAGCTCCTCCTGCTGGGCAGCCTTGCCGCCGGCACCCTGGCCGGCGAGCTGCTGCGCATCGAGGACCGCCTGGAGGGAATCGGCGCCGCCATCGAAAAGCGGTTGGGTGCCAGCCACTTCGCCAAGGGCTACATCAGCGCTTCGGTGCTCTTCTGCGCCGGCGCCATGACCATCATGGGGGCCATCCAGGACGGCCTGGGCCAGGGCTACACCATCCTCCTCACCAAAAGCTCCCTGGACTTTATCGCCTCCATCGTCCTGGCCGCCGGGCTGGGGGTAGGGGTTCCCTTCTCCGCCGTCACCGTCCTCCTCTACCAGGGGGCCCTTACCCTGCTGGCCGGCACCCTCCGGGACGTTCTGGCGGGGGCGCTGATGGACCAGGTCTGCATGGTGGGCTACGCCATCGTAATCAGCATCGGCATCAACTTTTTTGGGGTGGTCAGGCTTAAAACCGCAAACCTGATCCCCGCCCTGCTGGGGCCGGTCCTGTGGAATGTCACCATAGGGTTGAAAACTTTATGGCAATGATGCACAAACCGCCCGAAAAAAAACGGTCCTATCTGGAGGTTTAGCAGAAAATCCAGGAAAACCTTGTATTTCAGCCGTTTTTTCATTGACGCACCGGCGGTGTATGTTATAATCTATAAGCAGAAGATACTGGCAGATTCATAAGCAAGGAGATTGGAATTATGTTTGTGAAAGAAGTTACCGTTCAGAATCACGTCGGCCTCCACGCAAGACCCGCTACCTTCTTTATCCAGAAGGCCAACGAGTTTAAGTCCTCCATCTGGGTGGAAAAAGAGGAGCGGCGGGTCAACGCCAAGAGCCTCCTTGGTGTCCTGTCCCTGGGGATCGTGGGCGGCACCAGCATCAAGGTCATTGCCGATGGCGCCGACGAGCAGCAGGCGGTGGAGTCTCTGGTGAAGCTGGTGGCTTCCGGCTTCTCCGAGTAAGCCTTTTGCGACAAAGCGAAAAAGCTGGCCGTCCTGTCCCCGCAAGGTGGGGGGCAGGGCGGCTTTTTGCCGGAGGAAAGGAGCCCGCCATGACAAAAAGCAACCGTCCCCGCCTGCGCTGCGCCGCCCTGATGCTGGCGCTGCTGCTGTCAGCCTGCGCCGCGCCTCCCCAGCCCCTGCCGGAGCCCGTTCTGCCGGCCCGGGAGGCCCCCCTGACCCTTGCGGTGGCCACCGACCTCCACTTCCTGCCGGAGCGCCTGGTGCGGGACGGAGAGGCCTTCCACGCCGCCTGGGCCTACGGGGACGGCAAGCAGATCAACCACATTACCGCCCTGACAGAGGCCCTGGTGGACCAGCTGCTGGCCGACCCCCCGGACGGGGTGATCCTTACCGGGGACCTGACCCTGAACGGGGAGCGGGAGGGCCACCTGGAGCTGGCCCGGCGGCTGCTGCCCCTGCGGCAGGCGGGCATCCCGGTTTTGGTCATCCCGGGCAACCACGATATCGGCAACGCCTTTGCCGCGGGCTACAACCGGGGCAAGACCTACAGCGTCCGGACGGTGGGGGCGGAGGAATTCGCCGAGATCTACCGGGAGTTTGGCTACGGCCAGGCCATCAGCCGGGATACCGCCAGCCTCAGCTACACCTACCCCCTTTCGGAGGGGCTGTGGGCGGTGATGCTGGATACCAACAAATACGACCGCCAGGGGGCGATGAGCATCCCGGACAACGCCGGGGCCCTGCCGGAGGAGACACTCCGCTGGCTGGAGGGCCAGCTACAGGCGGCCAAGGCCCAGGGGGTGGAGGTGATCACCGCCACCCATCACGGCCTGGTGGACCACAGCGAACGGCTGCGTCAGGGCTACACCCTGGATAACGCCCCGGCGGCAAGGGCGCTGCTGGAGGCCTACGGCGTCCCCCTCAATCTCAGCGGCCACGTCCACATCCAGGACATTGCCCGGGAGGGGGGGCTGTACGACATCGCCACCAGCTCCTACGCCGTCTACACCAACCAGTACGGCGTCATCGACTACCTGCCGGGGGAGAGCATCTCCTACCACACCCGGGAGGTGGATGTGGAGGGCTGGGCTGCCCGCACCGGCTCCAAAGATCCGGAGCTGCTGGGCTTTGAGCAATACAGCTACGACTTTTTCTACGACGTATCCTATCAGCGGTCCTGGTCCAGCCTTTACCAGGCCCAGCTCAACAAGGACGCCGACCTGGAGCTGATGGCCCAGACCATGGCCATCCTCAACCCCGCCTACTTCAGCGGCTACGCCGCCCAGCTGCGGGAGGAGGTAAAGGCCAGCGACCACTACGCCATGTGGCGCAAGCACAGCGGCTTTGCTCCCATCGGCTACATCAACAGTATGCTGGCCCCCCGGGAGCTGGACCCCCGGCAGGTGGTCATTCCACTAAGGGAGGGGCAATGAAGCGGATCATCGTAGTTGGCAGCCCCGGGGCGGGCAAAAGCACCTTTGCCCGGCGGCTGGGGGAGCTTACCGGTCTGCCGGTACACCACCTGGATCTCCTCTGGCACCGGCCGGACCGCAGCAACAGCACTCAGGCGGAGTTTGACGCAGCCTTGGGGGAGCTGCTACAGGGGGAGGGGTGGATTATTGACGGCAACTACTCCCGGACACTGGAGCTGCGGATGGAGGCCTGCGACACGGTCTTTTTTCTGGACTATCCCCTTGATGTCTGTCTGGCGGGGGCACGGGACAGGATCGGGAAAAAGCGGGAGGATTTCCCTTATCTGGAGACCGAGCTGGACCCGGAGTTTTACCAGTGGATCCTGGACTTTCCCAAGGACCACCTGCCCCGGCTGTACCGGCTGGTGGAGCGGTACCGGGGGAGCAGGGAGGTTGTGGTTTTCCATAGCCGGGGGGAGGCGGAGGCGTACCTGGCGGCGTGGCAGCAGGGCTTTTAGAGCGGGGGGCCGAAATGTGCCCGCCACCCCCCCGGGAAGCGCAGCAGCTGTCCCACAGGTTGTGCCCGCCCGGGCCACCGGGCCGCAGGTCCAGGGCCGCGCAGGCCCTGGTCGCTCCCGCAGGAGCGAAACTCCCCAGGACGACT
>JAAWGY010000095.1 GCA_022795575.1 Angelakisella sp.
AGGAGCTTTTTCAGCTGCCGAAGCCCCAAAAACGCAGGAAGCCTTGATGGCTTTCAAGTTTTTGGGACAAAGGCAGCTGGGAAAGCTGCCGTCCAGATGAGTGTCGACAATTTTGATGGTTGCTATAGGCCGTTGGAAAAATACCCGTTCAGGCGGCGTGCAGGGAGATCTTGAATAGGCTCTCAGGAGGCCATCGGCCCGTCGGGGGCCTCCTCTGCAAAGCTGCCGTCGTAAAACTGGAGGAGGGAGCAGCAGATGGCAAAGGCCACCTGATCCTGGTAGTCCTCGGTTTTCAGCAGGGCGGCCTCCTCCGGGTTGGACAGAAAGCCGCACTCCACCAGGACGGCAGGGGTAACGGTATTATTATACAACAAAAACAGGGAGCTGTCAGCCTTTTTGATCTGCCTGGTGTTCTCCGGCTGGAGGAGGCCCCGGAAGTTATCCTGGATGGTTTGGGCCAGCAGCTCGCTCCCCTGGGACTTGGCGGCGTAAAAAACCTGGGCCCCCTTGATCCGGGACTGGGGGAATTTGTTCAGGTGGATGCTCACCACCACCGCGGTGGGGTCCTGGGTCATCAGTTTCAGCCGGTTTTTCAGGTCGGAGTTCTTCTGGGCCCGGACGGTGTTCTTGCCCGGGTCGTGGATGGAGATATCCTCGTCCCGGGTCATCCGCACCTCAAAGCCAAAGAGGGTGCAAAACTCCCGCACCTTGCGGGCGATGGCCAGGTTTACCTCTTTTTCCACAATGCCGTTGCCCTCCGCCCCGCCGTCCACCCCGCCGTGGCCGGGGTCCAGGATCACCACCGGCCGGGTGGTGGTGGGCAGCCCCACCGCCCGGCTCTCCAGGGTGCGCCCCAGGGAATCCAGAGCAAACCAAACCGCTCCGGTCAGCACCACCCCGCCCAGCACCATTGCGCAAAGCTTCTTCTGCCGCTGCTTCATACCATCATCCCCCTATGGCAACTCTTATGACGGGGACAAGGGGGATTATGATACTTTTTTGGGTCCGGCAGGCTCTTATATCCGGAGAATCCGCCGGTAGCAGAAATAGTCCTTGGATAACCGCAGCTTCCGCTCCGCCATGGGGTAGCGGTAAAAGGCGGTGTAGCAGGGCAGGACATAGATGGCCCCGTCGCCGCCGCAGAGGGAGCCGCCGCCGTCTCCCCCCTTGGTATAGGCCAGGTCGTCGATAATCTCGTTTTTGTAGGAGTCGTAGGCGATGAAGATCCCCCAGCCGTTGGGCCGCTCCAGGATGGCCTTCTTCCCCTCTCCGCCGGCAGCGCCCACGGCGTAGATCTCCTCTGTAACCCCCTCCAGGGTATCCCCCCAGCGGAACAGCGTCCGGGCGCCGCAGTTGCAGAGGTATTCCCACTCGTCCTCGGTGGCCAGGGTAAAGGGTCCCTCCTTCAGCAGGCGGACGGCCTGCTCCAGACTGGGGGCGTCCTCCTTCAGGTACCAGCTGTCCACCTCCACCACCATGTCGCCGATATCGGCGGTGCGCAGCGGCGACAGCCGCCGGGAGAGCTCCTGGTTCCATTTTGCCAGGAAATCCTCCCAGCTGCTGTAGCCGCCCTCTGTTATGGCCTCCTGCTGCCCCTCTAATTCCTCCGCCATCTCGGCGCGCAGCTTGTCCGCCTTTGCCGGGTCCCCTGCCTCCTCCGCTTCGGCAATCTGGTCCCGGTAGTCCTCCCGGAGCTCCTCCAGCTGTCCCTGGTAGTACTGGTGGCCGAGGGTAAATTCCCTTTGCAACCCCGCCAGCACCCCGTCGCCCAAGGGGCATTTTTCGGTATCCCACCCCAGGGTGACGTTCTTTTAGCCGGGGACAAAAACAAACTGGGAGTCCTCATATTCCAGAAGCCACGTCTCCCTCTCCTCCCCGTTGGCATTGGTCCGGATGGGCTTTACAAACCGGAAGCCCATCCCCAGGGCCTCGATGCGGGAGCGGATGCTCTCCAACGACTGCGCCATAACGATTCCCCCTCCTTCTGCTACCATGATAGCACAGTTTCCGGCCCCGTTCAAGCCGCGGTTACGGGGCTTGAACAGCCCTGGCCGGATTTGACATCCTCCCTTTACCGATGCTATAATCGAGAAAAAGGAGGTCTTTCCGCCATGGATTTTTTGAAGCTCTTCCGGAAGAAAAAAGAGGGGGCCCGCCCTTGCCGAATCGTCTTTGAAAAAGAAAATACCGAAAACACCTACATCACCTTGGAGGACGGGATGAAGCCCCGGATAGACCGGGATGACTGCCTCACCGACCAGGAGTACCAGGCACTGACCGCCCGGTGGGAGGAGATGCTGGCCCTGGCCGAGGAGATCCTCTGGCGCAACTACCTAAATCCCGACAGCGACGACCTCCTTTCCGAGGAGGACTCCTTCCCCGATATCCGGTACCTCACCGGCAACTATTATGTGGGAGATGTCTCCTATGGCTGTAGCTACCGGGACCGGGACGGCCGGGCCTACCACATCAAGGAGGGCCGGCTGCGGCACAAGCACCACAACGGCAAGGAGTGGCTGGAGGAATGGCAGGAGCTGGACAGCCCGGAGATCACCCGGCGCTGTCGGATCCTGCTGAGCCTGAGCCTCACCGGCAACGAGAACGGCACCGAGGAGGACTACATGGGTCTGGACCTCATCGCCGAGTTGGACACCCCGGACAGCCCCATAGAATTTGAGATCCTTTCCCACGACGTCATATAGCCGGAACGGCGCGGCCTTCCCTTGCTTGGGTTGGCCGCGCCGCTTTTTTGTGGGTGTCATGTGTCCGGGTTGACGCCGGGGGGCAGTGGAGGACGGTAGGCCATTACGCCATAGTCCACCAGCTGGGCGGGGATGTCCATCTCGGCCATCAGCCGGGAGACCGCCTCCGGCATCCCCTGCCGGGCAGCCTCTTCGGTGGCCTCCTCCGAGTCGTAGCTGAGGTAGACTATGGCGGTACCGTAGGACTCCCCGGCGTCGCAGGAGGCTCCGGGGCCAAAGTCCAGCTCCGTTACCGCCTGGGCAAACTCCGCCAGCCGGGCCCGGGAGCAGAGGCCGTCGGTCTTTTGCAGCACGTTCCACCGGGTGCCGGTCCAGCCCTCCAGAAAACGGTCCACCGCCGCCTCGTCGGTGACGGCAATCTTTAGGATGACAGACTCCCCCTCCCACCAAGCCTCGATGTGGTTGTAGGTATCCATGGGCAGCGCCTCGTACAGCTCGTCTACAAGGGCGCTGCACCTTTGTATGGTCTCCTCGCTGGTGGGGTTGGGGTCCGGGTCGGTATCGGGGTTCCAGTTGGCGTAGTCGGCGGAAACGTCCAGCCGGTAGATGTCCGCCACCGGGTAGGCCGCGGCGAAGTCCTCCACCGCCTCGCTCTCCGCTATCAGCTGGACCAACACCGCGTCGTACCGGCTGGCCACCTGGTAGTAGTCAATCTCCGGGTTTTGCCGTAAAAAGGCCCGCATCGCCTCCTCCGCCTCCCCAAGCTGTGCCGCCGAAAAGGAAACCTGTTGGTACTCCACCGGGGCGGGGGTGCCGGGATAGTTGGCCAGCAGCGCCTCCACCGGGGCGGCGTCCGGCACGGCGGCCCATACCACCGGCCACTGTCCGTTGACGCTGTCCCGCTGGCGGCGGATCAGGCTGTACTGCCCCTGGGTAAGGTGGTCCAGCAGATAGGCACAAAGGGCATCCGCAGGGGCGGTGTCGTTGACCGGCTCCCGGTTCAGGTAGCTTTCCAGCCGGAAGGCGGCCAGGGGGTCCGCCGGGGGTGTGCTGCTGCCGGAGCCGCTGCCCTCCCCGGGCCCGGCGGGACTGGCGGCGTCAAGGGACAGGGAGATCCGGGTGGCTTTCCAGACCGTCCCCTCCTGCCCCATGGTGATAATCCCCTTGGCGGTGGCGGCGGTCTCCCCCGCCGCTGTCTTTATCACCGCCGTAAAGTCGTAGACCTCTGCCTCGCCGGTGCGCCTTGTGATGGTCCCCTCCCCCACGGAGACATCGGAGCCGGCGCTTTGGACAAGCTGGATAACCCGGTTCAGGGTGCGGTTGGCCACAAGGGTATCGATGCAGCCGCCGGTCATGGCGCCGCCAAACCGCCGGGTGTGGTAGTCCAGAATGTCGCTGCCGTATTCCCCGCCGGAGGCCGGCGCACCCTCCATGGCCCGGAGCAGCGCCGCGTCGTAGTCCTCCGCCTGCTGCACCGTGCAGGAGAGCAGCTGTGTCAGGGCCTGCTCCGCCCGCTGCGCCGGGCCGTCGCTCCCCTGCTGTGTCTGGATGGGGGCAAGCCCCTGTCCCGCTCCCCCGGTGCCCAGCTCGGCGATATAGTACATTTTGCCCTGGATCTGCCGGAAGCGGAATTCCTGGTAGTTTTCGGTCCAGTGCCAGCCGGTGAAGCCCTGGCCGGGGGCGCCGTTGCCGTTGGCCGAGATCCAGCGGCTGGCCTCGGTGGTGTCGTAATCCCACCGGAGGGAGACGGCAAATTCCGCCAGCGTCCCCGCCATGGGGGTGATCTCCCCCAGGGTAAAGCGCAGGATCCGCAGCTCCTCCGGGATATCCTCCCGGACAAAGGCGCCAAAGTACCCCTCGATGCCCACCCGGGCGATCTCCTCCATCCCGCCCTCGGCGTAGAAGGAGAGGGTTTCGTTGACGATGCCCTCGGTGGCGGCGTCCAGGTAGAGGTCCCGTATCTGGCGGTAGGCGTCCTCGGTGAGCTCCACCCGGTAGTTGGTCAGCTGCTCGGCGTAGTAGCGCCCCTGGTCCTGGTAGAGATAGTAGGCGTTGCCGGGGTCCCGTATCTCTATCCGCAGGTAGCTGTCGGTGGGCGCTGCCTTCTCCAGGGGGTTCAGGGGCACATCGGCGCCCCCCAGGATCAGCTCCGCCAGTTTGGTGGCGGTTTCCCCCCGGTAGCTGGTAAATTTCCGCAGCCGCTTCCCCGCCACCGTTTCCTCAAAGCCGGTGTAATAGCCGTTGGTTTCATCGGGCGTTTCCCGCCGGGAGACGGTTTGGTAGATGCCCCGGATTTCCTGGTAGGTTTCCTGTGTCAGCTCCAGCCGGTAATCCTCCGGCCGCTCCACATAATAGCGCCCGCCCGTTTCGTAGAGATAGTAGCCGGTGCCGGGGTTGCCCATGCTGATAAAAAGATAGCTTCCGGCGGGGGGCGTCCCCCCGGGCTTTTCCTCCAAAAGGGTGCCGTCCAGCAGCAGGGAGGCCAGCCGGGAGCCGATCAAGGGCTCCTTGGTCAGGACATACCGCTGCTCCTTCCGGTCCAGGACCTCCTGGAAGCTGACGTAGTATTCCCCGGCATCATCGGGGGCGGTGAGAAAGGTGGTCTCCTCCACCGCCCGGTAGAGGTCTGCCGGGTCCTTCAGCGGGTACGCCCGGGAGCTGCTGTCGCCGGTCTCCTCCCAAACCGCGCCGGGGGTAAAGCAGAGGGAAAACTCCCTTACGCTGCCGGCATCCGGCTGTAAAAAGGTGACGCGCAGCTCCCAGTCCTCCCCCGGATTCCCGGCGGGGACCGGCCTTCTGCCCACCGCAAGGCCGGCGATGACCTCCCTTAGCCGCGCCACCTGCTCCGGATTGGTAAGGAGGACCGCTCCGGCGTCCCGGCGCTCCACCCGGACGCTCTCCCCCTGGATGGCGTCGTGGTGGGGGATCCCCCCCTGCCGGGAGAGGGGAAGCCAGTCCTCCGCCGGGTCGGTGAGCAGGCAGAAGGCCAGCGCCAGCCCAAGGACAAGGGCCAGCAGCAGCACCCATACGGCGGGCTTTTGGTACCGCAGCACGTTTTGGATGCGGCTTTTTACGTCGTTTTCCCCAAAGGCCAGGGGGGTCATCAGGCCGTTCTGCCGGGCGGAAAGGGTCAGCAGCGAGGCGGAGTAGCCCTTGCGGATACCGGTGCCCAGCTTTGCCATAACCCGCTCGTCGCAGGACATCTCCATGTCCCGGCACATGAGCAGATAGGACACCCACAGAACGGGGTTGAACCAGTGGACGCAGAGCAGCAGCATCGCCAGGGGTTTCACCAGATGGTCCAGCCGGCGGATGTGTGTTTCCTCGTGGCAGAGGATGTACCGCTGCTCCTCCTCCCCCAGCCCCAGGGGCAGGTAGACGCGGGGCCGCAGAAAGCCCAGCACAAAGGCGGTGGGGATGCGGTCGCTCTCCCACACCCGCCCCTCCAGCCAGGTGGCCTCCCGGAGCCTGCGGCAGAAGCGGAGGTAGGAAAGGACACAATAAACCGCCAGCAGTGCAGCCACCAGCAGCCAGACGGCGGCGCCTATCTCCAGCCAGCGCTGGACCGGGGTGGCGCTCGCCTGGGGGGCCGCCGGGGGCAGGCTCTGGTTCACCGCCTGGTCAAGGACGGCAAAGCCGCTTTCGATCCTTGGCTGGGGGAGGTGGACAATCTCCTGGGGAATGGTCTGTGGCCGGGGCATCAGGCTGGCGGGGCTGGGGAAGGAGAAGGGCAGCACCAGCCGGAGCAGCACCACACACCACAAGCCGTAGGAGAATACCCTGGGGGCCCGGCGGAGCAGCAGCCGTCCCCCCATCACCAGCAGGGCCGCCCAGGAGGCCGCCAAGCTCATGTTCAGCACCTGGATAAAGAGACCAACCAGGTCAAACCGTTCCATCATTCCGTCGCCTCCTCAATGATCTGCCGCAGCTCCTCCGCCTCTGCCTGGGTGAGCTTGTGCCGCCCCAAAAAGGCGGTCAGGAACACCGGCAGCGAGCCCTCAAAGCTCCGGGCCACCACCGCCTGGCTCTCGTACTGCTGCACCTGCTGGCGGTTTACCAGGGCGGTGACGGTTGCGTTTTCGTTTTGCAGCAGGCCCCGCTCCGCCAGCTTCCGCAGGACGGTGTAGGTGGTGGGCTTCTTCCACCCCAGCCGCTGCTGGCAAGCCCGGCACAGCTGGGTGGAGTTTACCGGCTCCAGCTCCCATACAATGTCCATAAAGCGGTACTCCGCGTCAAACAGCTTGTACCCTTCCATCCCCTTGTCCTCCTGTTGGTTTATTTGGATAAACCTTTCTGTGATTATAAGTTTATCCGGATAAACCTGTTTTGTCAAGACTGTGGCTTCGCCGAAACACTGGTGATTTTTTACAAAGATGGTTCCCATAAGCTGTTCAATCCGACAAAAAACGGAGCGGGATAGAAGCAATGCAATAAAACGGAAGCAAAAAAACACCTTATTTACAGTGTACATTGACAGCTTGGTGCGGTGAAAAGGAGGAAAACAGGATGTGGAGGATAACGGAAGAACAGATGGCCCTTCGGTTTGGGGTGGGGATACTGACGCTGCTGGTCCTTTGCGCCTCCCTGGTGCTGACACTGGCGGGATGCGGCGGTTCCACAGAGCAGGCGCCCCCCTCCCCCTCCTCCAGGTCCATCGAGGTGGCGCCTTCCTCCTCCCCTGCCCCGGAGCCGCCGCCAGCGGTGCAGGGCGGGCGGGTGCTGGCAGCGGCGGACGAAAGGATCACCGGCTTCCCGGCGCAGGTGCTGGGCACCCAGGAGGCCCCTGGAGCGGTGGGATGACCTTGCCGGATCCGGCAAAGCGGTCTTTTTGGAGGTCTACAGCACAGACGGCGACGGAGGCGAGCTGTCTGCCGATGAGGCCGCAGCCATTGCAGACACCCTGTCCTCGGCGGAGCTCCGGCTCTTTTCCAGCCTGGGCAATCCCATCACCGGCGGCGGGATCCATATCATCGGCTGCGACGGGGAGGGTGCCATGCTGTACCACACCGTCTTTGACGGGTCTTGGTTTTCGGTACAGTTTGCCGGCGAAGACGCCGCCTATGTCTTTGACGGCGAAAACACCACCCTAAACGATCTGCTCAGGCAGTATCTCTGATTGGGCTGTTGCTCCATGCTCCATAGAGAGAAAACCCAGGGAATCCGATACCGGTTCCCTGGGTTTTTGACGCAGCAGCCTCTGTTTCCGGAAGATCCCCGAATATCCGCCGGCGGAAAAGCCCGCCCGGGGGTGGTCCCGGGCGGGCTGCTGTTAGAAGCTGTACCAATAGCCGCCGCGCGCATCTTGACGGCAAATTTTCCGCCAGCCTTTGCCAAAAAACCTTGAAATACATATAGTATTCCTGCGCTTTT
>JAAWGY010000096.1 GCA_022795575.1 Angelakisella sp.
ACCTGGGGAGTTTCGCTCCTGCGGGAGCGACCAGGGCCTGCGCGGCCCTGGACCTGCGGCCGGGTAGCCCCGGCGGGCACAACCTGTGGGACAGGCTGCACCCCTCCCCCCACTCAGGTCACAATCTTAGTGTGGTCGTCGTTGCCGTCGTCCTCGTACACCAGGAACTCTTCAACCCGCAGGAAAATCTTCTCATTGCCGTACAGCTTGTCATAGCTGTGACTGTCCGCAATGACCCGCACCTGCACCCCGTTGATATCCACCCGGCAGTCGTTTACATCCCCCATGTAGAACATCGACGAAATCCGCCCCTGCAAATCCCCGGAATCCAGCGAAAGGTCAATGTTCTCCGGCCGAACCGCCACCACAACCTTCCCCGTCCGCGGCCCGCTGTAGGGCAGCGATTGCCCCAGCCCCGTCAGCTCAATCCGCCCGTTCTTAACCTCCCCCTTGATGAAGTTGATCTTCCCCAGGAAGTCCGCCACAAACTGGTTCGCCGGATTGCGGTAAATCTCAATGGGTGTGCCAATCTGCTGAATCACCCCCCGGTTGATAACAATAACCCGGTCCGACATAGCCATGGCCTCCGATTGGTCGTGGGTAACGTATACAACCGAAATGCCAAAATTCTTCTGAATCTCCTTGATCTCAAACCGCATACTCTCCCGGAGCTTGGCGTCCAGATTGCTCAGCGGCTCGTCTAACAGCAGCAGCTTGGGCTCCGCCACCAACGCCCGCCCCAGAGCAACCCGCTGCTGCTGCCCGCCGGAAAGCTGGCTGGGTATCCGCTGGGCGTATTGGCTGAGATGTACCGCCTCCAGGATCCAGTCCACCTTCTGCTTGATGGTGGCCTTGTCGTACTTCTTGATCTTCAGGGGATAGGCCACGTTGTCAAACACCGTCATGTGGGGCCAGACAGCATAGGACTGGAACACCATCCCGATGTCCCGCTTTTCCGGCGGAACAAAGGTCTTGTCCGAGCTTACCACCCGGCCGTCGATGCTGATCTCGCCGGAGGTGGGCTTCTCAAAGCCGGCAATCATCCGCAGCATGGTGGTCTTGCCGCAGCCGGAGGGACCCAGTAGCGTGATAAATTCCTTGTCCTGGAAGACCTCGTTAAACTCCTTTAGCACCACAACGTCGCCAAAGGCCTTGGTCACTTGCTTGATGGTAATGGTAGACATCGGTAAACCCCCTTATCAAATCGAGAACTCGCCGTGGGTAAGCTTGTTGAGCAGCCAGTTGGCCGCAATCACCAGCAGCAGGATGGCAGTGGCCAGCGCCGCCGCGGTCTGCTGGCTGTGGAAGGTCTGGTAGGTGAACAGCTCGATGCCCAGGGTTTTGGTGTAGGTGGAGTAGAGGAGGGTGGACATGGTGAGCTCGTAGAAGCAGGGCATGAAGATAAGGAACCAGCCCGCCACCACCGAGGGGGCGATGAGGGGGATGGTCACGTCCTTAAAGCTCTGCAACCAGCTGGCGCCGGAGATGAGGGAGGCTTCCTCCAGGGAGGGGTGTATCTGGCTCATGGCCGATACCACCGTGCGCATTCCCATTAGCAGGTATTTGATGAGGTAGGCTACAATCATAATCCACATGGTGTTGTAGATGTTGATGCCAAACCGCCCGGACATGGTCATGATCAGCCCCAGGGCGATTACCACGCTGGGGGTGCCGCTGCCCAGGGTGATGAGGAAATCCGGCACCCGCTTAAATTTGACCTGGGTCCGCTGGAGCAGATAGGCCATCACGCAGGAGATGATGATGCCAAAGGTGGCCGAAAGGGCCGCGTAGACCAGCGAGTGGGCGGCGGAGTTGAGGATGGAATCCCGGGTGACGATGCGCTCCCAGAAGCGCAGCACAAAGTTTTCGGTGACAAGCTGCCCGTCCGCAAAGGAGAGCAGGGGCTTCCCAAGGTTCTTGGTAAAGGAGGTGGCCGCTACCGAGAAGAAGGGGATCAGCACCACAACGGTGGCAAAGAGCACCACCAGCAGGGTGATGGGGATCCGCCACCGGCCCAGGTCCACGATGTTGGGCCGGGTAGATTTGCCGGAAACGGTGATGTACTGCTTTTTGCCCACCACAAAGTTGCTGACATAAAGCACCACGTTGGCCGTGACCATCAGGAAGACCGCCAGGGTGGTGGCGTCGGTGAGGCCCTCCTGGTTGCCGATGCTGACAAAGTCGATGATCCGGGTGGTGACGGTATGTACCTGCCCCGGGGCCCCGATGATGGAGGGGATGCCGTAGCAGGAGCCGGCGGAGACGAACACCAGCAGCGCCGCCGCCACAATGCTGGGGGCCATCATGGGCAGGGTGACGGTGGTCAGGGTTTTGATGGGGCTTGCCCCGGAGATTTTGGAGGCCTCTTCCAGGGAGGGATCCATCTTCTCCATGGCGCGGGAGATGGTGATAAAGGCGTAGGGGTAGTAGAAGGAGGTGAGAACCCACACCAGGCCGCCCACCGTGTAGATGTTAAAGGGGTTTTCGGGGAGATGGAGGAGGTTTTTCAGAAAGACGTTAAGGGTGCCCACCGAGGGGTTGAGCAGCCGGAGCCAGGCCATGGCCCCGACGTAGGGGGGCACCATATAGGTGGTGACAAAGAGGGTGCGGAAGAATTTTTTGCCGTACAGGTTGGTGCGTCCCACCAGCCACGCCAGGGGGAAGGCGATGATCACCCCCAGGATCATGGAGCAGGTGGCGGTGACGACGGTATTCCGCAGGGCGGTCCAATTCATAGGGTAGGTGTACACCCGCTGGAAGGCGTGGAAGGAGACGCCGCCGTCCGCGGTAAAGGCGCGGACGACCAGGTAGAGCATGGGGAGAACCTCAAAGATCACCAGAAAGGCCACAATGGCAATGATGACGACCCACTTGATATCAAAATAGAACCGTTTTGCCTTGGGCGGAGCCTGGGCGGCGGTCACTGCAGCCATTACGTATCACTCCTTTTTTATGCGGGGTAAAAGGGGAGCGGGGGGATGCCGCGAAGCTGCTCCGCGGCATCCCCCCGCTCCCTGTTGGTTATTTTAGGATGATGCCACAGGGGGGTTACTTCTCGGGGATGGTGACAGACTCCTGGAACTTGGTGCGGATTTCGTCACGCTGCCGGAAGCAGTTTTCCCAGTTGACAGGCAGGGTGTTCTTCAGAATCTCGCTGGTGGGGATGGCATCGTAGGGAGGCTCGGGGTAGTCTGCAACCACGGAATGCATCCAGCCGGCGACGATGTTCTTCTGGCCCTCGTTGGAGAGGAACCAGTCGGTGATAGCCTGGCAGGCGGCAAGGTTGTTGTTGGCGTTTTTGCCGTCAGCGATGGTCATAATGGTGGAGGGGATGACGATGGTGCCGTCGGTGGGGTAGATAACCTCCAGGGCGGAGTCGTCCTCCTCGCGCTTTTTCAGGATGGACTCCTCCAGAATCATGATGACGTCGCACTCGCCGGTCTCCAGCTTGGTGCAGGCCACGCCGCCGGATTCCACCATGACGCCCTGCTTGCCCAGCGCCTCGAAGTACTCGTAGCCGTACTTATCCTTAAGGGCGGTAACGGCGGCCATAGCGGTACCGGAGGTGAGGGGGTTGCTCATGGAGATCTTGCCCTTGACCGCCTCGTTGTAGGCAAAGTCGTGGAAGCTGTTGGGAACCTCCTCCTTCTTCTTCAGCTCGGGGTTGTAGGCCAGCACCATGTTGCAGACACGGACGGGGTACCAATAGCCCTCCTTGTCGTAATCAAAGGTCAGGTTGGCAGCGGCGGGGGTGACATAGGGCTCCAGCCAGCCGCCCTCCTTCAGCTCCAGGGAGTAGGCGGGCTCGGCCACCATCAGCATATCGCAGGAGAGCTTGCCGGTCTCGATCTCCGCGGCCACCTTGGTCTGGAGGTTGCCGGTGCCGGCGTAGAAGAACTCGACCTCCAGCTTGGGGAAGGCCTTCTTCAGCTCGGGCTTGATGGCCTCGATGATGTCCTCATACATAGAGGTGTAGATGAGCACCTTGCCGGAAATCTCGGCGGGGGCCGGGTCGCCGCCGCCGGAGGGGGCAGGGGCAGGGGCAGGGGTGCTGGGCTGGCTGCCGCAGCCAGCCATCATGGTCAACACCATGATGATGGCCATCATCACCGCAAAGAAACGCTTGCTTTTCATGGTTCTTTTCCTCCTTCATTTGGAGCCCGCCGGGGCAGGCTCTGGAATTCTTTCCCGCCGGCGCAGTCTTCGCTGCCCGCCGGCGGAATCGGTACCGAGGGGAACGTCACAGGGGGAATATCCTCCTGTCTGTGAGTATCATTATACTTCATAAATAATTCATATCCGTTGCGTAAATGTTTCATGAATGTTTCATTTTTGGTACGCTTTGGTAAAGGATGACCAAGAAGCGCCGTTTTTGTTGTTGTTTTTATCCAAAACAGGGAGAATCACATGACAAAAAATTATCATTACCGGATATAGTGGCAAATAAGTGGCAACAAAAGTTGACGGGGGGCTCCTTGCCGGATAGAATTATGGCTACAGCACCGGTGAACGCTTCCGCGATGCAGGCGGAAGGGCGGGGCACAGGCCCCGGCACAGAGAGAACCCGATTTATTCCCAAACACAAAAAAGGAGATTACAGCAATGAATATGAGAAGAATGCTGGCCGCGGTACTGGCGGCGACGATGGCGGTATCCCTGATGGCGGGGTGCGGCGGGAGCCCGGCTCCCTCCTCCGGCAGCACCGGCGGCTCCGGCAGCACTGGCAGCTCCGGCGGCAGCGATGCCCCGGCCAAGACCTTTACGGTGGGGATGGAGTGCAACTACGCCCCCTTTAACTGGACCCAGGTGGAGGGCGACGAGTACTCGGTGGCGCTGGAGAGCGCGGGCTACGCCGGCGGCTACGACGTCATGATGGCCAAGGCGCTGGCCGACAAGATGGGGGCCACCCTGGTGATTAAGAAGCTGGCCTGGGAGGGGCTGGAGCCGGCTGTCACCTCCGGGGAGATTGACGCCATCATCGCGGGGATGACTGCCACCCCGGAGCGGCAGGAGAACGCGGACTTTACCACCCCCTACTATGAATCCGAGATGGTGTGCATTGTGCGGGCGGACGACGCCCTGGCGGGGGCCACCTCGCTGGCGGACTTTACCGGCAAGAATGTTCAGGGGCAGCAGAACACCATTTACGATGACATCATCGACCAGATTCCCGGGGTGAACCATATGACGCCCCTGGCCAGCTACCCCCTGATGGTGCTGGCGCTACAGAACGGGGAGGCGGACGCCCTGACTGCCGAGCTGCCGGTGGCTACCGGGGTTGTTACCAGCAACCCGAACCTGGCCATTGTGCAGTTTGAGGCTGGCAAGGGGTTTGAGGCGGACACCACCGTGTCCATTGCGGTAAAGAAGGGGAACACCGAGCTGCTGAACGCGGTGCAGGCGGCGCTGGATACCATTGACAGCGATACCCGCACCCAGTGGATGACCGACGCGGTGAGCCGCCAGCCGGCCAACGGCTAAGCAGACCTGTCCCTCAAAGGCCCGCAGGGCGCTAAAGTTTGGGTCAAGCCTTTTCAAAGGCTTGCAGGTCCAGGGCAGCGCCCTGGTCGCTCCCCGCAGGGAGCGAAAGGCCCCGGGGCGACTATGACACAGGCGGGGCTTGTGGCAGGGAGGTACGAGCCTTGCTGGTTGTTTATAGGTGCACCACAGGGGGCCGGGGTACGGGGGTACGGGGGAGCGGCCCCTGCGGGGGAACCCCTCCGTCGACTGCGGTCGACACCTCCCCTTTCAGGGGAGGCACGGCCTAAGAGCCGCCTACGGCGGTTGGCCGTAGGGGCTGCTGGCGCAGCCCTTTGGAGGAACGGTTTACGGCAGATTTACAGTAGAGCTTGTGCCAGAGAATGTGGGCCCTGCCGTCCTATCAGGCCGTCAGGCCGCGGTCCAAAAACAGCGGCGTAATGGTGAGGATGGGGCCAATCGCAGGTCTGCACCCACCTAACCGGGAAGCACAAACCGCGGCCGGGGTTAGGAGTAGCCGCTATCTCCCCAAAACAGCCCGCCGGCGAAGCTGGCGGGCGTATTTTGGGCTCACCGGCCTAAGAGCCTTGCCCTCACCCACCCTATCCTATATAATAGAAGCACCCCCACACAGACAGATACGACGGAAAGGAATGTGCCCAATGGCCGAATTTGTACAGAAAGTCCTGGAGATCGCCCAGCGGTACTGGCCCCTTTTTTGGGCCGGGACCAAGGTAACACTGCTTATCTCCCTTACCGGCACGATGATTGGACTGGCCATCGGGCTGGTGGTGGGGAGCGTCCGGGCCATCCAGGTGGAGCCCCGGGACAGCTTAGGGGCCCGGGTGGCCAAGCGGCTGATCCACGCCCTGACCAGCATCTACATTGAGGTGTTCCGGGGAACCCCCATGATTGTCCAGAGCGTCTTCCTCTTCTACCTGCTAAAGCCGGTCTTTCACTGGCGGCCGATGGTGGCCGGTATCTTTGTCATCTCGGTAAACACCGGGGCTTATATGGCGGAGATCATCCGGGCGGGGATCCAGAGCGTGGACCGGGGGCAGACGGAGGCGGCCCGGAGCATCGGCATGACACCGATGCAGACCATGTTCCTGGTGATCCTGCCCCAGGCCATCAAAAACTCCTTCCCCGCCATTGGCAACGAGTTTGTGGTCAACATCAAGGACTCCTCGGTGCTCAGCGCCATTTCGGTAACAGACCTTTACTTCCAGTCCATCGGGGTGGCGGGGAGCATCTTCCGCTTTACCGAGACGATGACTGTAACCGCCTCTGTCTACCTGGTGCTCACCTTTACCACCACCCGCATCCTGGGTCTTATTGAGCGCCGGATGGGGCGGCCCAGGTCCAGCTTCCCGGCCTCCCAAACGATGCCCGGGAACCCCACGTTTTAAGGAGGAGGGCAGACGATGGAAAACATCATCGAAATCCGGGGGCTGAAAAAGCACTTTGGCCAGTTAGAGGTGCTCAACGACATTCGGTTCGGGGTGGCACAGGGGGAGGTTATCTGCCTTATAGGGGCTTCCGGCTCCGGCAAATCCACCCTGCTGCGGTGCATCAACCTTCTGGAAACCCCTGACGCGGGGGAGATTTTGGTTCACGGTCAGGATATTCTCCGGGGGAGGATGGACGTCAACCGGTACCGGGCCAGGGTGGGGATGGTTTTTCAGTCCTTTAACCTCTTTGGCAACATGGACGTGCTGAAAAACTGCATGGCGGGGCAGGTCCACGTGCTGAAGCGGAGCAAGGAGGAGGCACGGCAGAAGGCGCTGACGCTACTGGAAAAGGTGGGGATGCGGGAATTTGCCGGGGCTTCGCCCAACCAGCTTTCCGGCGGGCAGAAGCAGCGGGTGGCGATTGCCCGGGCGCTGTGCATGGACCCGGAGGTGCTGCTGTTTGACGAGCCTACCTCGGCGCTGGACCCGGAGATGGTGGGCGGTGTTTTGGAGGTCATGAAGGGGCTGGCGCGGGAGGGGCTGACGATGATTGTTGTCACCCACGAGATGGCCTTTGCCCGGGAGGTGAGTACCCGGGTGGTGTTTATGGACAAGGGGGTTATTGCCGAGGAGGGGAGCCCGGAGGAGATCTTTCAGAGACCGCAAAATCCCCGGACAAGGGAGTTTTTGTCGCGGTATATCCAGGGGTAGGGGCCTGTCCCACAGGTTGTGCCCGCCGGGGCTTCCCGGCCGCAGGTCCAGGGCCGCGCAGGCCCTGGTCGCCCGCCGCAGCGGGCGAAACTCCCCAGGACGGCTATAATAACGGCAGGGCTTGTGTTTTTGGCACAGGCCCTGCCGTTCTGTTGTAGGCCGTCAGGCCGCGGTTTTGGGCAGCGGCGTTTGGGTGAGGATGGGGGCTATTGCGGGTTGGTAGCCGCCTGGCGGGGAAGCGCAAACCGCGGCCGGGGTTAGGGGTAGGGCCTTTCTCCCCAAAACAGCCTGCCGCGCGCCGCAGGCGCTGGAGGCGGGCGCATTTT